>NZ_JAEQCT010000190.1:0-4968 GCF_020738205.1 Microcoleus sp. PH2017_24_DOB_U_A | reverse complement strand
TCGGGAGGGCGAACGGGTTGAGTTTCAAAGTATCAATCTAAGTTTGCCGATCGAGCAATTATATGAGGAAATTATTTTCGATCGACAGCCCTAGATATAGGATCCTTCTGCAAGGACTGGTAAATCAATCAGGAATCGACTTTTCCCAGATTCCAAGATTAACGCACTCTGGATCGCTCTTTCTTCTACGGATTGAGTTTGTTGTAGACACAGAATTTACAGATCGAAAGTCATAATTTAAGCTGCTACTGTCGTTGCTGGCAAAGGTTCAATTTCTTCTCGTTTGGCGTGACGGCGGGGGTCATCAAAATCCCAGGCAAACAGCCAATCTGGGTCAGCATTACCGCAGCCGATCGAATATATTTGGCTGTGTTTGAAATGCTGGAAAAACTCCTGACATTTTTCATCTTGCCCCGCTTTAGTTTGAGCTTCTGGCGCGGTTTCTTCGTTTGCACAGACACGATTTCAACCACCGGGTAACTACCGCCCATCCCCAATTAAAATAAACGGCGACCAATAAAAAGGATGGGGAGTCCGCTGAATCTGACTCAACTTAGCCTTCCACAAAGCTTCATTTATACTCATCCCCTTATTGATATCTTGATAAAATTGAACCATCAAATCTTTAGTAGCTGAATCCGAAACACTCCACAAACTCGCCATCACAGCTTGTGCACCCGCACGCTCAAATAAATATGCAACTCCCGATATTTCTTCACCGTTGGAATTCGCTTGCATAGCAGTTTGACACGCACTTAAGGTGAGGAGTCTGGTGTTTTGCAATCCTAATAAGGCGGCATCGGCAATATCCAATTCGCGATCGGCAAACAGGATAGTATTCGGTTTTAAATCCACTCTGTCGGGTTTCTTACAATTGGGAGAGTTAGGCAAACAGCAGCCTTCTGGTTGAAAACAGCCGTGAGTTGCTAGGTGCAAAAATGGAAAGCGAGGTGCTTGCGTTTTGAATTGGTCGAGGGTTGCTGCATTGCCGATATAGGATAAACTACCGGGAAAAATTTGGGTGAGGCTTTGAACTTCCTGTGGTGAATCTGGTAAATTGTAGGGGTCGCGCGTGACAGGATTTCCTAATGCTAAGATGCCGCCTTGTAAAGTTGAATTGGGAATTGACCTTGTGGAAATGCGGGTGAGATAGTTGACGGGATATTTCTGGATTAGGAATTTGCTATTTTGCCTATCATAAAGGGTTTCAAAGGGGATATAACGCAATTTTCCTGTGGCGATGATGCTCAATTGTTTGGGAGATAATGCCTGTATTTGGTCTTCTACAGGGCGAATTAGGATGTCGTATAGTTTGCCGCCAGTTTCTCTGTAATCTGAAGTGAGTTCGCTTGATATTTGTTCGCGGTGTTCGGTGAGGAGTTTGTCGAATTCTGCGGGGTAGATCGTAATCTTCTTAACACTTAAACTGTCTTTTGTCAAGACAAATAGGGCGACGGTATTGGGGACATTTTTGACATTTGTGAGCAAGACAGGTTGAATGACAACGGTATCGGGCGGGATACTTGCTTTCAGTTGGGCAATGTCTTTGGGTGTGGTTTCAAAGAGTTCGGCGACTTCTGGGAATTGGCGGGAAATTTCTTCTGCTTTGCGGTTGACTTCTGTTTCTAATTCCCGCATTTGTCGGGAGAGATTTTCAGAGAATTTGTCTTGGAGTTGGCGGCGGCGTGATTGGAGTTGTTGATTTTTTTGATTCCACTCGTCAATGGCTTTTTGTGCTTGGGGGTTGGCTACTTGGGCGTTGATGAGGCGGGTGTAGTCGGCTAGATCGGCTGTGGTGGCGATGTTGACCCATTGGAAAGCGCGATCGGCTTGGTTTTGATCGATGAGAATGTCAACAAGTGCAACTGCCCTTTCTCTTTCACCTTCTAAAAACTTTTTGCGATTTTCCCGCTGTAAATCTCTCCGCATTTTTAATGTGATTTCGACTGATTTTTCCCAATTATCGATCGCTTGAGTCGGTTGTTTCATATCTCGGTAGACTCTAGCAATATTACTCAAAGTATCAGCTTCTCCTGCACGATAGCCCACTTCTTGCCTAATTAGTAAAGCTTGGTTCAAGTATTTTAATGATTCTTCCGTTTGGGAATTGATGCTGTACGCTATACCCATCTGATTCAAGGTAACAGCTTCCCCCGCACGATAGCCGACTTCCCGCGTAATTGCTAAAGCTTGATTCAAATATTTTAATGCTTTTTCTGGTTGGTTGATGCTATTGTATACTTCACCAATATTACTCAACGTAGTCGCTTTCTCCGCGCTATTACTTCCTTCTTGTCTAATTTTCCAAGCTTGTTCTAAATATTCTAATGCTTCTTCTTGTTTGGACATGATCTTGTATGCTACACCCATATTATCTAAAGTAGTAGCTTCCCCCGCACGATCACTTGTTTCTCGCATCATTAGTAAAGCTTGCTTAAAGTATTTCAATGCTTCGTCCTGTCGGGAGATGCTGTTGTACACTTGACCCATAATAATCAAAGTAGTAGCTTGCTGCGCGCGATCGCCCACTCTCTCCGTCATTGGTAAAGCAATCTTTAAGTATTTCAATGCTTCTTCTTGTTGGGAAGTGCTGTTATATATTACACCGATATTAGTTAAAGTACCAGCTTTCGCTTTGCTATCGCCCACTTTGGGCAGCATTGATAAAGCTTCTTTAAAAGATTCCAATGCTTTTTCCATTTTGGAGAGCCTGTTGTAGACTTCACCAATGCCATTGAGTGCTACGACTTCATTTTCTATATCTTGAAGTTGTCGCGCAATGTCTCGAACTTCCTGCCATGTTTTGAGTGCTTGTTCGGGCTGCCCTTGTTGTGTCTGTTGTCTGGCTTTCTGTATAAGTAACCCTAATTTTTCAACCCGCAAATCTTGACCTTGCGCCCAACTAGGTTGAACTATTATGGGTAGAATTAGAGGAGTCAGGGACACACTCACAACCAAAAAAGTACGGATCAATCGTTTCATCATTGTCATAATAATTCACCAAATTTGATTAACTGAATAAATAAAAGAAACCGGGTTTTTATCTAATTTGTGAGTTGCAACGAAATATTTTCGTAAAAAAAACCGGTTTCTGGCCCCGCGACGGACTCAATAGGGAGTCGCTGCAATTGTCATCGTCTTTTTCTGCACATCAAACTGCATTTCATCGACGACATATTGTCGTTTATTTTTCCCATCTCCAACAATGACTGAATTGAGACTGTCCAACTTGTCAACAGAAAGAACAGACCCTAGCTTCACATCCGCTTGACCTTTATTCGGATCTAGCAAGCGAAAAGCGTTCATAGGAATACCGCGCCAAGTCTCTGGACGACCTTTCGCTGGAGTGCCATCGCCCCGAACAACTGGCCCCCCATTACTGCGATAAACCACCGCACTTTTGGAAAACACGATTTTATCAATTTGACCCAAAGGAATCGATACCTTGTCCCTCCCTCGCTCGATCGATATTTTTTGCGTTTTCTCATCAATCTCTACAACTCTACCGCTTTTTGGTTCGCCCTTTTTCATAGAAATTTTTGCATCTGTCGGCAACCCTACGGGTATCGCCTGACTAGCCCTGGCCTGTGCTTGTACCGATCGCAAATTCTGTTTCTGGACATCCTGACTGGTTGCATTGACCTGTATTGCCATACCCGCTGTTATTGTGATAATTGCTACAACTAAAAATGAAAGTGTTTTACGTTTCATATTCCCCCTAAACCCCTTGAAGGATAAGCGTTAACCCCGTTAGCATTATATAATGGTAGTCAACATTTTTTCAAGGTGATTCCGTGACCGCTTCTCCTCAACCTACTCCCGAATCAAACATTTTAGGCAACTTTGCTAGTGTTGTTGGCTTATTTAGTATCGCTCTATTTTTCACGGGCTGGATTTATCGATGGTCTTATTTTTACTGCTTTCAGCTAAATGTAATTACCCTCGATTTACCAGTAGAATCGTTTTTCATAGTCCCGCTTCAGGTGTTTTTAGGGGATAGCTGGACAATTGTCAAAAGTGCGATCGCCATTCTGCTCGTAGCCCTAGCGATTTACCTCACTTTGTGGCTAGTTAGCAGTATCAACAAGACAGTTGCTGCTAAAATCAATGTCACAATTACACGGTGGCTGTCCTATCGTTACGGCAGAGGATTCAAGTGGATTTACCGCATCCTGAAGTCTTGGGAACAATTTAATATCAATAGATATAACTCGATCAAATTATTGCGATCGCTCGTTGACGAAATTATCATCGTCGGTTGGGTATTGCTAGTCTTATTTTGGTCAGCTTACCACCAAGGTATTGCCGATGCTCGACGCGATGCCGGGGAAAATTCGTCTTTACCTGCCGTTGCTTTAATCGCCAAGCAAGATAATATTGCTTTAGGCAGAAAACTCAGTGATGTCTTTGATGACAAACTTACTCTAGAAAAGTATAGATTTATTGGCGACAAAGGTTTATTTGATAGTTTCCTACGCAAGGAAGACACGGATAATAATCCCAAAGAACCTAGAGTCTGGCGGTTGCTTTTGGAGAGAGGAAACTGGATTTATCTGTTTCCGGCTTTAACAACAGAACAGCAAAAAGACCCTAAAGTCCGCCCGCCAGTGATGGCAATTCAACAAAGTCAATCCGGCGATCAATTGTTAATTATAAGTCCCGAACCTTCTAAACCGTCTAAATAAATGGGCTGCTAGTTTCTATCCATGATTATACACAGATAGCAAGAAACTTCCGTTAATTTTTATCTATAGCGTGCGTCAGCTACGATCGTTTTCGATTTAAGCTAACAATCTCATCAATGACGCACCCTACTACTGCGGCGAAACGGTGCGTCAGAATTATACTTTTTGTGGCGATTCAGAATTTCCTGTCGGGGTGACAAGTCGCCTATAACGCTGATAGAATAAGGCTCATAGCTCTTATGCCTTGTTGATAATTAGGCAGTTTATGTGGAGATAAAGACAT
>NZ_JAEQCT010000065.1:0-40410 GCF_020738205.1 Microcoleus sp. PH2017_24_DOB_U_A | reverse complement strand
ATGGCTATTCCTATGGAGTTTAATTCAAGGCGACTGAAGTCGCAGCCGCTTTCCTCCCCATGTCTAAAGCCAGGGGCTTCTCGCTCGTTTTTTGGTGAATTCCCTGAAAGGGTGAATGAGTTTTATCGTAAAGATGTTTTGTGGAGCAGTTCGTATTTTATTGCTTCTTGCCGAGGTGTTACCGTCTCCATACTTAGGAAGTATATTGAGAATCAAGACTCTCCCAAAGATTGATTTGCGGTAACTGAGTCTAATTGTCGGGCTGGTGTTCCTCCGACCGACGAGCCTTTCATCCCTACGGTAATTTAGTCGGGGTACGGAGCGTAGCAATTGAGATTCATCCCCTCTAAATACACCGAGGGACTTCCCGGCTGCTAGTTAATTATCAGTTGACAGTTGACAGTTGATAGTTGTCAATTGTCAACTTATGATTGCTTTTCCAGTTCAGATTTCATCCGCTCCAGCGTTGAGTTCATTTGCTCAAACATCTGCTGGGGCGTGATGCCAAATTGATTTAGCTGTGTTTTTAACTGCTCTACAGTCATCTGAGCCATGAAGTCTTCAGACAGCTCGAAGCGCTTCATAAAAATACGGTAGCGATCCATCATTGATTCCATCTGAGCGATGAACATCTTCTTGCCTTCGCGATCGAATTTGCCGTAATTCCCGCCTAGTGCGACGAGAGATTGATAGTCTTCAAACAACAGCTTGGCTTCTTGCTGAACAATTTCTGAATCAAAAAATCCCATAGCTTTCCTAATTTTTAATATTGAAGTGATTTTGATCTAGGCGGGAAATCCCGCTGCTTTTGGTACTATTTTATCAGTTGCCGGAGGAACTCTCTACCGCTCAAGGCGCAAAAATCAGTAGAAATTTCCGTACAGGATAAGGCATGGGCATCGGGAATTGGGAATTGGGAATTGCGAAGTCGAGGGATGGGGCATGGGGTCTTTATGGCATTGGGCTTGCAATAACAACTGACAACTGACAACTGACAACTGACAACTGACAACTGACAACTGACAACTGTCAACTGTCAACTGTCAACTGACTTCTTCAAACTTGTCCGATACGCTCAAGTGGCCAAAACCTCAATACAGCCCGGCCGATGATATTCTTTTTAGGTAAAAATCCCCACCTGCTAGAGTCGTTACTGTTGTTGCGGTTGTCTCCCATCACGAAGTATTGATTTTCCGGGACGACATAAGGCCCCCACTGGTATTTAGGAGGTTCGGCAATATATTTCTCAACGAGGGGTTTGTCGTTGAGGTAAACTAGACCTTTTTTCACAGCTACTGTTTGACCTGGTAAGCCAATTACCCGCTTGATAAATGCTTGGTCTGCGGTAAAGCCTTGTTCTTGCAACTGTTCCGGCGGCGCAAATACTACGATGTCACCAGTTTTTGGAGGTTCCAGGTAGTAGGATATTTTTTCGACTACGACGCGATCGCCCACGCGCAAAGTTGGTACCATAGAATCTGAGGGTATGAAGCGCGGTTCTGCCACCAACGCTCGAATCACTATTGCTAAAGCCAAAGCAATAATCACAATCTGAAGATTTTCTCGCTGCGATTTCCACGCTTTTTGCCACCACGGGCTTGTGCTGAGCGAAGTCGAAGTATCAGGTAGGTTTTCTGCTACTTCTGTACCAAAATTCTTTTCTTCAGATGTCATTTACTCCTCCTATAATTTTATTGACTCTTATTCATAAAAAAGGCAGAGAATTAAGATTCTCTACCTTTTTTATATGCTGATTTTGAGTTATTTACGATCGCGCAATTTGCGATCTTAAAACTTTACTCGCGATCGCACTTACTCAACGCACTTACTCAGCGCCTTGGGGCAGCAATTCCCGTTTTTGACCTTGCAGCACCTTGACAATTCCATCGTCGCCCACATCTACAACAGCGATATCGCCATCTTTGATGCGGCCAGAAAGGATTTCCTCAGCCAAGCTGTCTTCCAACAACCGCATGATCGCGCGGCGCAGGGGCCTGGCTCCGTAGCTGGGGTTATAGCCTTCTTCTACTAGCCGTTCCTTGAATTTTTCGGTCACTTCCAGAGTGATTCCCTGTTCTGTCAAGCGGCCGAACACTTCTTTGAGCATGATAACGGCAATTTCCTTGACTTCTTCCCTGTTCAACTGACGGAAGACGATAATTTCGTCAAGTCGGTTGAGGAATTCTGGGCGGAAGTAGTTCTTCAGTTCTTCGTTAACCAAGGAGCGAATGCGGTTGTAATTAGCATCAGCTTGGTTGTCGCCGAACTCGAAACCGAGGCCGCCGCCACCTTTTTCAATGACCTTAGAACCGATGTTGGAGGTCATGATCAGCAGCGTGTTTTTGAAGTCCACGGTACGACCTTTGGCATCTGTTAAGCGGCCGTCTTCCAATATTTGCAAGAGCATATTGAAGACATCGGGGTGGGCTTTTTCGATTTCGTCAAACAACACGACGGTGTAAGGACGACGACGAACTGCTTCTGTCAGTTGTCCGCCTTCGTTGTAGCCGACATAACCAGGAGGAGAACCGATAAGTTTGGAGACGGTGTGACGTTCCATGTATTCGGACATATCCAACCGAATCATGGCGTCTTCGGAACCGAAGAAGTAGCCGGCTAAGGCTTTCGTCAGTTCGGTTTTGCCGACGCCTGTGGGCCCGGAGAAGATGAAACTGGCGATCGGGCGATTGGGATTTTTCAAGCCAACGCGAGCGCGGCGGATGGCACGGGAAACGGCTTTCACTGCTTCTTCTTGACCGATCAAGCGCTGGTGCAAGGTATCTTCCATGTGCAGCAGTTTTTCGGATTCAGATTCAGTCAGTTTGTTGACCGGTACGCCCGTCCAGCTTGCGACGATTTGAGCGATATCTTCTTCGGTAACTACTGGCGAAGGGTCGGTTTCGCCGGTGCGGGCCGAGTCAGTTTTTTTGGCTTGGGAAATCGCGCGAATTTCGGCTTTGATCGTCATTTCTCGATCGCGCAATTCACCTGCTTTGTCAAAGTCTTGAGAACGCACCGCTTCGTCTTTATCTTTCAGGACTTGGCGGAGTTCTTTATCAAGTTCCTTAGCTGCGGGCGGCAGTTGGGAGTTGATCAGGCGGACTCTCGAACCAGCTTCGTCTACCAAGTCAATTGCTTTGTCTGGGAGGAAGCGGTCAGAAATATAGCGGTGAGACAGTTTGGCGGCAGCTTCCAGGGCTGTATCCAAAATTTTCAGCTTGTGGTGCTGTTCGTAGCGTTCCCGCAAACCGAACAGAATCTCGATCGTCTCGTCAACGGTGGGCTCGCCGACCATCACGGGCTGGAAGCGGCGTTCTAGGGCGGCATCGCGCTCGATGTGCTTGCGGTACTCGTCGAGGGTTGTAGCGCCGATACACTGGAGTTCGCCTCTTGCCAAAGCTGGCTTGAGAATGTTCGCTGCGTCGATCGCCCCTTCAGCCGCACCAGCACCGATCAAAGTGTGCACTTCGTCAATCACCAAAATCACGTTACCCGCCGTGCGGATTTCGTCCATGATTTTTTTGAGGCGTTCTTCAAATTCCCCCCGGTATTTCGTACCAGCTACGAGCAAGCCGATATCGAGGGTAACGACGCGCTTATCTTCGAGGATATCTGGGATATCGTTGTTAGCGATGCGCTGGGCCAGACCTTCGGCGATCGCAGTTTTGCCGACTCCAGGTTCGCCAATAAGTACCGGGTTATTTTTAGTACGGCGACCGAGGATTTGAATTACCCGTTCGATTTCTTTTTGCCGTCCGACTACGGGGTCAAGCTTACCATCAACCGCCATTTGAGTCAGGTTGGCACCAAATTCGTCCAATGTTGGGGTTTTAGTGCGAGCTCCGCCGCCGGTGGCTGCGACTTCTGCCGTTTCTCCCAGCATCCGAATCACTTGGGTGCGGACTTTCGACAAATCTACTCCCAGATTTTCCAGGACTCTGGCCGCTACTCCTTCACCTTCACGAATCAGGCCGAGCAGCAGGTGTTCTGTACCTATATAATTGTGTCCGAGTTGGCGAGCTTCTTCGAGGGACAGTTCTAGAACCCGCTTGGCGCGAGGGGTGAACGGAATTTCGACTGCTACGAAGCCCGAACCGCGCCCGATGATTTTTTCGACCTCAATCCGAGCATCTTTGAGGTTGACCCCCATTGATTTGAGGACTTTGGCTGCAACTCCGGTTCCTTCTCCAATCAGACCCAGGAGGATCTGTTCTGTCCCTACGAAGTTGTGACCCAGGCGGCGAGCTTCTTCCTGGGCCAACATGATTACTTTTATTGCTTTTTCTGTGAAGCGTTCAAACATGGTTTATTCCCACCTGCTATGTGCCCGTTTTGAGGTCACGCTCGCACAACGAGCGTTTTTGTTCGAGTGTTAACTCGTAATGCTAATTCTAGCGCGACACTCCCACCGCGAAAGCCGCACTCGGCTGCGGTTGCAGATTCCAGGCTCATGTTGCAGGGTGGCTTTCAACTGGGAAGACCCAAATGGTGGCTGACCTACAACCTCCCCTAGACTGCAAGAAGATTGCTCTTCTCGGCCTGTGCCCAACCTACGACTACGTATTGATGGATTCTAGCACAATGTTTTTGATATGAAGTCTATTAATCCAGTCGGATGCGCGATCTTTTGTTAACTTGAGCTTGCTTTAAACTCTGTTCTCATTTTCTCCCGAACAACTTTTAGACCGCTGCGCGATCGATCGCTATTGTCCAAACACAGACACGCTACATATAACGTCCCTGCGTAATTCCTGTTAGTTTTTGTTGCAAAGTAATGCGATCGGTTGATACAATATTTTCTATAATTGTCAACGCAGAGCGACTATTTTCGAGATAAATCTATCCCTAGTCACGAGCCCCAAAATTCACCCACGGCTGATGGGGTTTATCTGAAAAACCGAACTCTGTTAAAACAACAAGTAAAGACCGAGAATAGGTTAACCAAGGTAACTCAATATGCGACATATTGGCGAGCGAAAACTTTTTGATGATATTGCCTTAGTGGTGTTGAAGCAAAAGTAGGAGGGACTTTTTTATGTGCTGGTAGATTCTCCATTACTACTACCACGCTCACCCAGAGTTCCGGTACTAAAAATATTTGGATAAACACCTCACTAATCCTTGCTATCCATTGAGCAATTAATTATCATTAATCTCATATTATCTTGGGACTAATAGCACCGCTAATCGTGTTTTTTTTGCCGTGTATAAGTCTCCATAAACTTACTAATCTTATAGCAATATTGCCCTAAGTTACTCTTAAGATAATTAAAAAATTTTCACTACTATAATGCCAATGTGCATTTTTCAAAAGTTTAATTAGTCTTTGTTTTAGCTCTTGAGACAGATGGTTTATGGCTGGCATATATCTGGCGATCGCTTGCCTATGATATGTTGATATTCTACAATATAGATGCGCAGGGAGCATCTCAGTTTTGCATTTACAGTGCTGTCGGGAGTTCAAAAAAGGTTCGTAGTACGTCAGTAGAGTTCGCTCTTCAAAAAATGCTTATTGCAAAACTGAGATGCTCCCGATGCACAGCAGCTTAGAATCTGCTATCCAGGATTTCTCTTTTTGTGCTGTTGGGCAGTAGAGCGACTGTTGTGAGCCGATCGCCAAAAGATGTCAAATGGGTTCTATAAATGAAAAGCGATCGCTACCAATGGTGAAAGATTACTCTTTAACTTCTTAGAGATGAAAGAAATAATACCCAGACTCTCAGGAAAAATCCTATGCAATTAGTGAATCATTTAAGTATAAAAACAAAACTCATAGTCATGTTGCTGGTAGTCAGCCTTTGCGCTATGCTTGCGAGCACGTTTATATGCTCTAGCAGTGGGAAAGCTATTCTGACCGAAAAAGTCTTTAACCAATTAACCAGCCTTAGGGCTGTGAAAGCTTATCAAATCCAAGATTATTTTGAAAACCTTAAAAACCACACCCAAACCCTCAGCGAAGACTTGACAGTAGTCGCAGCCCTACAGGAATTTAAGACGGCTTACAGCGAACTTGAAAAGTCTAAAATTCCAGCGAATTTTGACGCAAAAATTGATACCTACTACCAGAAAGAATTTTTAACCAAACTAACGCGAACTAACGATGGTTCGCCTGTTCTGGCAGCATACAGGCCAAAAACACCCGCTGCTCGTTACCTACAGTACCACTACATCGCTGCTAATCCGAACCCCGTTGGCAAGAAACTTCTCCTTGATACTCCAGGCGACGCCAGCGCTTACAGCCGCGCTCACGCCCTCTACCACCCTATTTTTCGCAATATAGTTGAAAAATATGGTTACTACGATATGTTTTTGATCGATCGCGAAGGAACTGTTGTCTATACGGTTTTTAAAGAAGCCGACTTTACCACAAGCTTGATCGATGGCCCCTACAAAGAGAGTAACCTAGCAAACGCGATCGCCGCTGCACGACAGGCAAAGGGAAAGGGGTATGTGAAAATAGTAGATTTTAAGCCCTACAGCCCTTCCTACGGTGCGCCTGCGGCTTTTATCGCTGCTCCAATCTTTAACGGCTCGGAATTTATTGGTATTTTGGCGTTCCAGTTTCCCGTTGACAAAATTAACAATGTGATGACTGGTAACAAAAATTGGAAACAAAGTGGTCTGGGCGATTCAGGAGAAACTTATCTGGTTGGGTCGGATTATCTAATGCGCTCTGCATCTCGTTTCCAGATAGAAGACCCAGAAGGTCATGCAAAAATTCTAGCCTCTATCGGTACTGATGAAAAGACCATCAAGAAAATCAAAGAGTTCAATACTACAATCCTCCTACAGCAAGCGCAAACAACAGGAGTGAAGGAAGCGTTATTTGGGAAACAGGGCACCCAGGTGATCGACGATTATCGTCATATTCCTGTTTTGAGTTCTTATTCTCCACTAGATATTGATGGATTGAGGTGGGTGATATTGGCGGAGATGGATGTTTCGGAAGCCTATGCGTCAATTCACTCCTTTCAAAAAACAATTGTGATGGCAGCTACTGCAATCATCGCGATAATCACGGTTGTTGCCATGTGGCTGACCGCAATCTTTGTCAGACCCATCAAGAAGTTAATCGCTAGTGCCCGCCTGGTGGGGGCTGGAGAAGTTGACGCGGTGGTTAAATCTGGTTCAGAAGATGAATTTGGAGAGTTAGCTAAATCATTTAACCAAACGATAGGCCGCCTTCGTGCCGAAACTCAACTAATTCAACAGAAAAATCGCGAAAATGAAGCATTAGTCTTAAATATATTTAGTCCCGCAATAGCCAAACGCCTCAAACAGGGCGATCGAGCAATTGCCGATCAGATTTCTCATGTCTCGGTTTTGTTTTCCGACCTCCATCGATTTACTAAGCTCTCTCAAACCATGTCAGCTCCCGAAGTTATCGCTCTGCTTGATGAACTGGTAACAGCCTTTGATGAAATGACCGAAAAATACGGTTTGGAGAAGATTAAAACTATTGGTGATGGTTATATGGCTGTATGCGGGCTGAGTGTGCCACGTTTGGATCATGACAAACGCACGGTGGATTTTGCTTTGGAAATGCTGGCGTTTGTCCACCGATTTAATTATGAAAAAGGCTTGGATCTAGACGTAGAAATCGGTATCAATTCAGGAGATGTGGTTGCAGGTGTCATTGGCAAAAATAAATTGCTCTATGATGTTTGGGGTGAGAGCGTAAATATTGCCAATAGATTGAAGTCGGCTTGTCCCCCCGGCGCAATCTTTGTGTCTCAAGATATCTACGATCGCCTGCACGATCTCTACGATTTTGAGTTGGTTGGTGAAATTCAAGAATCTGGAAAAGAAAAGTTAGTAGCTTGGCAAATCACAAGTTATAAGCTTCCAGTAAATGTTGGATCGGAGGAAGTCCATGAATAATTTAAGCTCTTCAAACGACTGGGAGATGTGGGCAGTAATTGTCGGATTAGGGTTCCCACTCCTCGTCGTTTTACTAGGAGAGGTTATTTATCACCTACAAAGGCACGCTAGACCACTGGCGACTACCCTGCTGGTTATAAAAAACCTTGTCCTGCCGGTCTTAATGGTGATGATTTTAATCAGGAATGTCCTGAAGCTTGACGTTAATGGGAATTTTCCCAAGCTCGTAGCAACACTGTTCTGGATATCTGCCATCTACGCATCTCTCTCGCTGCTTAATGTGATTTTGTTTGAAGAAGCTGAGGCTAATACATGGCGGGCACGGATGCCCAAATTGCTGATCGATCTTTCTAAGTTTTTTTTGGTGCTTGTAGGAAGTGCGATCGTGCTAGCGGCAGTGTGGGGTGCTGATTTGGCCGGTCTTGCTACTGGATTGGGCGTTAGCTCAATTGTGATCGGTTTGGCGCTTCAGGACACACTAGGTAGCGTCATGTCTGGCATGGCGCTGCTTCTAGAACGTCCCTTTAGTGTTGGTGATTGGTTGCGGATTGGAGATATCGAAGGTGAGGTAGTTGATATCAATTGGCGATCGGTTCGCCTGCTCACTCTCCAGCGCCAGATGATAATCGTTCCTCATCAGTTCATTGGAAAAGGAATCATCCATAATTACAGCCAACCAGAACGCATTTATAACCAACGCCTCAATATTGGTTTTTCCTACGATAGCCCGCCTAATCTCGTGAAGCAGGTACTAACAAGTACAGCCTTGGCTACCCAAGGAGTATTAGCGGAACCGGAACCAAATATTAAAACCAAATCCTATGATGAGACTGCAATTATGTATGAGGTGGAGTTCTTTGTCAAAAACTTTGAGGATGTAGACCAGATAGTCGATCGATTTATGACGCGAATTTGGTACGCAGCGCAGCGAAACAACTTAACGTTATATCGTTACCGATACTCGTATCCTGTGGAACCTGCTGATAAGGCAGATAGCGCTTCAACTAAGTTAGCCCAAAGCCTGCACTCAATTCCCGGATTTATGCCTTTAGCTAGAGAACCCAAAAATTTGGATGACTTAGGTAAGGGAACTATTTTACAGAAGTTTGGTGCGGGAGAGAAAGTCATCCGGCAAGGCGAGCCTGGTAATGCTTTGTACATTATCATTGCGGGTCAGGCTAAGGTCACAGTCAGGAACCAGTTTGGCATGGAGTTGGAGGTAATGACTATCTTGCGTGGTGAGTTTTTTGGGGAAATGGCACTATTTAGTGGGGAACCGAGTCCGGTATCAATCGCCGCCGTTGACGATTTGCAAGTTCTTGTCATCTACTCAGATGCTGTAAATACAATGATTGAACGCCAACCAAGCTTGGGGCGCGAGATAGGTCAAATTATAGAGGCGCGAAGCAAAGCGGTAAGTATGGCCGCCCAGGCAGATGTTTCGTCAAGAGTTCAGGTTGATTCCCTATGAGGATTTTGAAGTAAATTGATATCGAGTAACCAATTAAGGGCTCGGGACTAATTTTCTGTTCGGCTTGTGACAATTTTACCATTCTTGGGGCTGGTGAAAAAGCACGGTCATAGACCGTGCAAAGCATAACGAATCACAACCGCCTATGCAAGACCCATTGGTGACAAGTTAAGGTGACTACTGGTGTGTAGATGCTTTGGTAGTAGGTGATCTTCTCCCAAGCTAGAAGCGAATGGACGGCAGAATCTGGCAGCAGCTTCTGGCAAGGTGAGGCAACACTCTGCAAAAATTGTTGGAGAGAGAATGGACGCACGATTTGGCATTGCCGGGAAAGAGATCTTTTGGTTTGTAAGGCAATTATCTATGTATATCTTGCCTTACAGATTTTTTTTGTCACTTTTTCAGTGCCATTTGACTAAAGTCCGCAAGAAAGAAGGACTGAAGTCCGAACGATCGAACCTATTGGGTTCGAGGCGACTTTAAGATTAGCCCATTTTTTTCTTCTTCCAAGCTTCAACAAACGGCAAAAACACCGACACTAATTCCTGGCGACTCATCACCAAAGTTGGAAAAGAAACCCTCGCATAATTCTTACCCACTTCCAGCGGAAAAATCGCTTGGGATTCCAGCGGTAGCCAAACCGCACCCGCAGCCTTGACAATTACCCAACTCCCAGCAATATCCCAAATTTTAGGAGTCGCTTCAACTCCTCCCATCGCCACACCGGAAGCCACCATTAAAAAATTGTAACTAGCCATCCCCAACATCCGAATTTTACTCGGAAGATGAGGCCCAATTCCCACACTCCGCGAACACAAATTAAAAATATGATTTCCACTCAGTTTATCATCACTCGGGCGAATCGGGCGATCGTTTAAAAATGCACCTTGAGGCATATTTGTCAATACAGGATCGTCCGCCAAATTCTCTGCATAAAAACCGTGGAAAGTTTGATTCAGGGGTGGCAAATGCACGCAGCCAAAAACTGGAGTTCCGCGATATAATAGACCTAAAGAAATCCCCCAAATTGGAATGCCCCGAGCAAAATTAGTGGTAGCATCGAGAGGATCGACAACCCAACACCATTCAGTATCGGGTAAAACGTGCTCTCCTTCTTCGCTCAAAATCCCGTGACTGGGAAACGCAAGTGCGATCGCATTTCTAATCTCTGCATCCGCCCAATTGTCAGACTGCGTAACCAAACTGCCATCAGATTTCTCATCCGCTTGTGCAGAACCGAAATCTTTCAAAAACTGCTGTCCGATTGTTTTGACAGTTGTCTGAGAAAAAGTTAGAATAGAGTTCCAAAAATCTTGCATTAGTTACTGGTTTGTAGGAGAAGACGGCGGTTGAAACCGCGCTGATAAAAACGAAGACGGCGGTTGAAACCGCGTCTACAAAAACGAAGTCCGCCTCCGCGGACTGAAGAGAACTTTCTTCAACCCGCGGAGGCGGGTTTGGTCTGTATAGACGCGGTTTCAACCGCCCGGTATTCTCAGTCTAATTCATTTTCAAGGATAGTTGCGATCGCACTTTTAGCATTATCCTGAAATTCTGCAACATCCACCAGACTCAACAGATACAAAGCGAAAATCATACCCACAGCCGGCACTGCAAAAACCAACCCGTAAGCCAACATCGGCACTCCAAACAAAGTCCTGCCAAAATCCAAAATAGCACCGCCGCTAACCGTAGCAAAACCCCGCGCCATCGCCTGCGACAAACCCCAAGCGCCAATAAAAGTCCCCGCAGTTTCCGCAGCCGTCAAATCCAACATCAAACTCAGTGCCCCCGTCGTTGTAATTCCCGAAGCTAACCCGAAACACATCAAAGCCGACTTAAACACAATGGGATTACCAGTAAATCCCGATAAAATAATCAAGCCAAAACAAGCCGCCACCGATAAACAACCCAATCTAATCGTATTTTGCTTGCCAATCCGCGGCACAATTAAAAAACCAGTTGCGCTCAAACCGATGAGAACACCAGTACCGTAAATAGCATTCAACCGCGTACTTTCCGAAATCGGCATCTTAAAAATTTCCCCGCCGTAGGGTTCCAAAACGGCATCCTGCATAAACAAACAAATTGTCATCACCAGCAGGAAAGTAAAAAACAAACCAGTTTGGCGGCTAGCAGTCAAAATCCGCAGCGCACTTCCTAAAGTAATCTTATCTTCTCGATTAACTGCGATCGATCGCGCCCCGTAACGCGAATACTTCTTCTCAACCCCAAAAGTTGCAATCCCCACCAACAGCAAAACCACCGCCGGCACCTTCACAAACAAACCATTAATCGAAGCCTGCAACACTTCCCGCGGCACATCCCCATCAATCTGCTTCAGCAAACCGCTGCTGACAATCGCCCCGATAATAATACCAACCATCAGCATCGACCACACCACACCCACCAACTTCGATCGATCTTCCTCATCGGAAACATCCACCAACAAAGCAGCAAAAGGAGTCGAGCTCGAACAAATCGCGATACCGTAAACTGCAAAAACCAAACCCAGCAAACCCACCCAGCCGTAAGTCGGAGTCGTCCACCCCACAGCGTCTAAACTAGCGCCCAAGCGCCACATCACCTGCACCGCCAAAAAAGCCGAAATCACAAACAACAGCCCTCCCATCCACACGTAACCCGTGCGGTGATGGCCAAACAAAGGCTTAGCATCCGACATTTGCCCGAACCATACCCTCGCTGGCGCCACAAACTGGTGCATCGCCAGGGTACCAGCCACCACAGTAGCCGGAATCGCCAACTCCTTAATCATCACGCGATTGAGTACCCCCAGGGTCAAAATCGACATCATGCCCAGCCCCATCTGAAACAAGCCCAGGCGGAACATCGTCGCGAGGTCAATTCTCTTTTGGGCAGCAGTCGTGGAATCTGTTAATGTAGAATCTGGCAAACGGTCGATCGGCATAACTTTTCAAATAAAGACAACATTTGAATTTATAGTAACTGAGATATTGCAATCGGCCGCCATTATACCCACAGCTAGAAGCTCAAATGACATTATTCATATAAAAATAAAGAGAATCAATATAGCAACCGCCACCTGAAAGCGCGGACATAAATAACCTCATGAATCGATCCCCGATCCCGCGATCGATAAACCGTTTGATTCCCGTACTATGTAACTGTCAACTGTCAACTGTCAACTGTCAACTGCTATAACTGTGGATTTACCAACCGTGACAACTATCACCCTAGGACAAAATGGCCCAGCCGTCATTCCCCTGTGCGTCGGAACTTGGGCTTGGGGCGACAAACTATTTTGGAACTACGGCAGCAACTACGGCGCCGCCGAAGTAGAAGCAGCATTCAACACATCCCTAGATGCCGGAATCAACTTTTTCGACACAGCCGAAGTCTACGGTAACGGCTTGTCAGAAGAATTGCTGGGACAGTTTATCAAAAAAACTAGCCAACCCGTGCAAATAGCCACCAAATTCGGCCCCGTACCTTGGCGGATTACCGGAAAATCAGTTTCCGAAGCCTTGAGTGCCAGCTTAAAACGGTTGCAAGTAGAACAAATAACCCTCTACCAAGTACACTGGCCTTTTAGTTTTTTACTGAGTCAAGAAACTCTGATGAATGCCTTAGCAGACGAAGTAAAACAAGGCAGAATTCAAGCAGTAGGAGTCAGCAACTATTCCGAAGAACAGATGCGCGAAGCTCACAAAATACTAGCAGCCAGAGGCGTCCCCCTAGCAACAAATCAAGTCCGTTACTCATTGCTATCGCGGCAAGTAGAAAAACAAGGAATTGTACGTGCAGCCTCGGAATTGGGAGTCACAATTTTAGCTTACAGCCCCTTAGCCCAAGGATTGCTCACCGACAAATACACAGCCCAAGAACCACCTACAGGAGCCCGCAAAATGGACTCCCGATTCGGCAAAGTGGGCCTTGAAAAAATCGAATTAGTCATGTCTACCTTGCGAAAAATGGGGAGAAAGCGCGATCGCACGCCCGCGCAAGTTGCCCTAAACTGGTTAATAGCCCAAAACGGAGTTATCCCAATTCCCGGCGCCAAAACCGCAAAACAAGCCGAAGAAAACGCAGGCGCCCTAGGCTGGACTTTAAGCCAAGATGAAGTCAACCAACTAGAACTAATGACACGTCCCTGGCGAGAATAAATCTCTAATAGGTATGTAGTTGCGCTTGAGCGCTCTATCCGAGGTACGTAGTTGCGCTTTAGCGCTCTATCCGAGGTATGTAGTTGCGCTTGAGCGCTTTATCCGAGGTACGTAGTTGCGCTTTAGCGCTCTTTAAACGCGATCGCACAACTACAAACAATCTACCAGATGCGCCCAAAAATGTCAGTTCCACAATCCCTAGCCGAACTTTCCTCTTCCTATGAAAAAACTATTAACTGACTGGGGTTTCACGCGCCAAGGCTGGAGCAACAACAGCCGGGGCGAATATTTAGTTTTTCTGCAATTAGTATTACTTGCAGCATTTACAATCTTACCAGTTTATCAACTGCCGGGATTCAAAAGTCAATCAACTCAATTAATTTATCTTACCTGGTTTTTAGCAAGTATTCTCAGCTCTATCGGATTAACTTTCATCATCAAAGGACTGATAGATTTGGGAAAAAACCTCACACCATTACCCTATCCCAGAGAAGACGGAGAATTAGTCCAAACAGGCATTTACGGAATAGTGCGGCATCCCTTGTACAGCGGCGGCATCTTCGCAGCCCTCGGCTGGACAATCTTTCAATTCAGTTTATCTCATTTAATAGCGACTGCAATTTTACTAATATTTTTTGACATCAAATCCAGACGCGAAGAAACTTGGTTGAGCGATAAATATCCCGACTATTCAGAATACCGCCAGCGAGTAAAAAAACTAATTCCGGGCATTTATTAAAAGTTCGATATTGCTCGAACGACAGTTTCGTTCGAGCAATCGTTCTCTGACATACTCGGCGATCGCAGGTTGTAGCATTAAACTGGTGGATGCGGTATAATTAAGCGATCGCTCATCGAAAATCAGCGATCGCTCGGCCAGCGCCTCCAATGCTTCCATCAGTTGCCGTCCCGAAACTTCGGGCAAAATTTCAGCTTTTAGCTTCGCAGGAGTCGCTGCTTCTTGGTTAATGGCTAACCAGTACATGATTTGTTGTTGCAGGGGAGACAGGCGATCGAATTGGCGATCGAGCAAATCCCACAAATCGCTAAAAACAGTATTTCCTTGCGCTAAAAATGCCTTTGTGTCACCGCCAAAAAGTGTTTGAATAGTCGTTGCAGCAAGTTTCAGGGCGAGGGGATTGCCACCAAAATAATTTACAATATCTCGACATTGCAATAGCGTTACCTTTAATCCTTTATCAGCGAGGATTTGCTGGCATACAGGTGGCGAAAGGCCGAAGAGTTTGAGCGATCGCACGGGCAAATTTTCACCCGATCGCACGGCAAACCCGCCGGGTTGTTCTCGTCCGGTTAAAATCAGACAACTTTGGTGTGGTTCGTCAGCAATGCGGGCAAATAACTGTCGGTAATCTTCATAACCTTGTTGATATTGTCCGCTGCGATTTCCTGCTTGCAAAATCGACTCCAGATTGTCGAAAATTAACAAACAGCGTTTTTGCCGCAACTGTTCCATGAGAGCATGAATAGAGTGATTGGTTTCGGCTGATGAATTAGTTAAAATTGGTAAAATATCGCTGAGGATAGCATCTAATGTCGGTGCTTGCTGCAAACTCCGCCAGATCGCGAATTCAAATTTAGATTGAATTTGCTGGGCGAGTTTGACAGACAGAGAAGTTTTGCCGATACCGCCAATTCCAAAAATACCGATCGCACGGGTAGAATCGCCGCTAATCCAAGTTTCTAATGTTTCTAATTCCTGCAAGCGGTTGTAAAAATAGGAAACATCGATCGCTTCTCCCCAATCTTGGATGCCCGCACTGCTCTGCTGGTAGTGGCGCAAGACTGCTTGCAGATTTTGTTTTGAGACTTTTTCGCCGATAATTTTAGATAGATTGCACCACAATTTCGCGCCGATGTGTTTAATAGAATCGTGTTCGTAATTTAAGCGATCGGCTATCTCTTGATAAGAGTGTCCTTCCCAAGTTTCCAGAAAGACGTGGGATTGAATGTCAGTGAGTTTTTGCTTTTTGTTAACGGATTGTAATATACGATCGACTATGGCGATCGCCTCTTGTGCTGTCATAGTTTGTTATTTTGCCCTGTTCAGCAAATTTACTGATTATTCTGGGTATTAGTCGCATTTCAGGAAATATAAACAAATTTACACAATTAATCGAAAGCAATTGGGTTACAAGCCTCCGGTACAGGCTGTGAGATAAATTCCATTATCTAAAATTTAACATCTAAAATCGATTGACTGCTAGCAGCCTTTAAGGGAATTTACGTAAGTTTACAAAAGCTTGTCACTTTTTCTCACCGGCAGGGCGATCGGATTTAGGTTTTGATTGAGAAAGTCAAGAAGAAGAAATACTTATGAATATGCAACCAAGTCAAGATTGCTTAAACCTTATCAAAGAGTCGGAAGGTCTACATCGCAAACTTCCTAACGGAACAATTGGAGCTTATGTCGATCCAGTCGGGGTATGGACGATTGGTTATGGATCAATTCATCACATTAATAAAAAAAGGGCTGTGAAACAAGGTGATGTGATTACCGAGGCTGATGCTTTAAATTGGTTAAATTTAGAAGTGGAACAGAAGGCAGCAGCAGTGAATAGCCTGTGTACAGTTCCTCTCAAACAAGGTATGTTTGATGCACTCGTTTCGTTCACGTTTAATTTTGGATCGGGAGCCTTAGAAAAATCAACACTTCTGCGTAAGCTCAACAAGCAAGACTACGAGGGAGCAGCCCGTGAATTCGATCGCTGGATTCATGGCGCTGGGAAAGTGCTACCAGGATTGGTGATTCGTCGCAATAAAGAAGAAGCCTTATTCCGACGGGATGGATGGCCAGGTGATGATGTCGAAATTGATGCATCCGATGCTGTTAACCCTCTGGACAAACCCTATCAGCAACAAGAACTTCCCCTAAAGATTACCCGTACCCTAAAGGAAGGATCTGTCGGCGAAGATTGCTACATCCTTAATTGTGCATTAGCAGAACGCGGTTTTCTCAAACTTGACAGTCAGCCGAATAGTTATACTGCTGTCACTAAAGAAGTTGTTGCACGGTTCCAAGGTGAAAATAATCTCAAGATTGATGGGCTTTTCGGTCCCAAAACAAAAGCAACACTTGCTGCTGCACTCGCTAAGTCACGCAAACGTTTGCCTGAACCAATGTTAGAACGGGTTTATTGCCGTCTGACTCGCACCCATCAGGTAAATTCCGACGGGCTGGAGTGGTTGTCACTAGAGTTTATCAGTTCTCAGCAGAACGTTCTTGACTCGCTTCTTGTTGTTTCAGGTATTAGTAGCACACAACAGGAGTTTAATCTTCCTGAAGATAGCGATGCAGGCAGTTTAGAGCCAATTCCTCAAGGACGCTATGTCATCGGCGATATTGATTGGGCGGGTGGTAAGAACAACTACGATGTTGCTCACTTTCATCAAAATGATGGGATTGGTCCAGTCTTTGTTCCTCTAATTAAACATTTCACCCAGATTGACGATCGTGATGCTTTTGGCTTTCATGTTGATTGGAACCAGAACCATTCACCAGGTAGTGCGGGATGCGTTTGCCCAACCACAATCAAGGATTTGAAAGAACTGGTCAGGCTTTTGCGTCTTTACGATCCTCGTGACCTTTTTGTGGACTGGGGACTGCTATAAGTGGACACTGCCCGTTAAAACTCTTAGGACTTACGCACGGGTGTCAGAAACCGGGTTTTTTTACGAAAATATGCGTTGCAACAGGCAAATTCGCTAAAAAACCCGGTTTCTTGGGTCGGAGTTCGTAAGTCCCGAATTTACCAACTTACAAACTTTTACAAAAGCCTGTCACTTTTTCTCATCGACAGGGCGATCGGAGTTGGTTATTCTTTGATTTAAGTCAGAGAACAAGTTGTTCAGACTGTTGAAATTTAAACCTCATTCAATCTGTTCTCAGCATAAGGTGCATCTACTTCAAATTGGTGCAAATTTAAAACTGAGCAGTACCATCGGCTGTAGTTGCAGTTGCCCTGGTTGAACTCGCGACGCTGGTATCCCACTCTTGGATCTGGTTCCTCCCATTGTGACAGGCTAGATGAGTATGTCTGTCAAGTTAAGTTGTGTTTGCCTCCTCAGAGTTATCATGAGAAGAGTAAGCCAGTTGTAACTTTCCTTCGATCTTATGAGCAATTTGCAAGAAATTGAACGTGCCGTCAGTCAATTATCGGCAAAAGAGCTTGCCGATTTCCGCGTCTGGTTTGCAGAATTCGATGCAGAAGTATGGGATCGGCAGTTTGAGGAAGATGTCGCAGCAGGTCGGCTTGACGATCTAGCTAAACGAGCAGTGCAACATTTACGTGAAGGGCGTTGTACCGACCTGTGAAATATCTTGCAACCCCTGATTTTTGGTATCACTATCGACAGTTACCCAACGAGATTCAAGAACTAGCCGATCGATGCTATGAATTGCTGAAACAGGATTCTCGGTATCCGTCACTACACTTCAAAAAAGTAGGTTCGTTTTGGTCGGTACGAATCGGAATACACTATCGCGCCTTGGCGGTAGAAGAAAATGATGATATTGCCTGGTTCTGGATTGGAACCCATGCAGAGTATGACAGATTATTGCGGGGTGGTTAACGCCAGCTAACAAGTCGTTACTGCAAGCTCGTGCTGCGGAAATTGAATACCCGATCGAAGCAGTCATTGAGATGGCAATCGCCAGTTTTCAAGGGCACAGAGGCATTAGGGTAGATTGCAAACCAGGAAGCGGGCAGTAAAATTGTAAAATCTTTGAGGATGTCGATCGCACCTCACACCTTCATATCCTCACAAAATAACGGGAAATGAAGGTTACAGGTGCGATCGCCCTCTCCCCTGACTAATGACTGATGTCAACTATCAACTGACTTTCATTCATGCCGCGTACCATCAGGCATCACCGCACCTTTTAAATTTGCCCCGGTCAAATTTGTCTCCAACAGCAAAGCATTCCTCAAATTAGCACCCTTCAAATTAGCACCTTCCAGATTCGCCATCCACAGATTTGCCCCCTCCAAATTCGCCCCCTCTAAGTCAGCATTAACCAGAAAAATACCTTTCATAAAAGCACCTGTTAAGTTAGCTTTTTTCAAGTTACTCTCTCCCAAATAAGCATCTTCTAAAAACGCCTTTTCTAAATTACTTACCTCCAAATTTGCCCCTACTAAATTGCTGCTTATCAGGTAAACACCAGCCAAATTTGCCTGTTTCAAGTTAGCATTTACCAAATGGACACTCCACAAATTGGCATCTTTGAGGTTAGCATTTTCTAAATTGACGCCTTCCAGAAAAACAGCACTCAAATTAGCCCCGGAAAGATTGCACCTGCGGCATTCTCTCGTTACAAGCAATTGTCGGACTTGATGCTTGACTGAGGAACCGTTGGCTGCGAAAATTATTAAACCTGTAATTGCTAAGCCGATCGCCCAAACAGTCGCCATCCCGATCGCACTTACAATCTTTCTTTGTGTCATGCCTCGAAAATCCGGGATTAGTATAAAAATATACCTATAAATTCTAGTGTTGGCGATGGCGTTCCGCCCCGCAAGCTACGAGTTTTTTGCTGCTCTTCCCTTCCCTCATGAAAAAACAGTTAAAACTTCAATTGCTAGCGATCGCCCTTATTTCCATCATAGCAACAATCGCTGTTGGGTGCGATCGCCTGCTCAAAAAACCCTTTCAACTCCCCCCATCAGCCAAACAAGAACCCTGGGCAGTGCAAATAGGCCTGCGAGTCGGCCTGATCCGATCCAACATCCCAACAGTCAACCGCATTGTTTTAGTCCCCGACGAAGCCACATTCTTAGCCGCAATCCAAAAGTGGAATTTCAAAGGACACTGGCCGATTCTCATCGAAGATCAAAAATATGCACCGATGTTTTTGCAGCGCTTCCAACCCGAAGAAATTGTCCGTTTACCCAGCATCAAACAGGAGATCCCAAAAGGTCAAAAACTCCAACAATTAATGCTGAAGGCAACAGCAGCAGCCTGGAATGCCACGGATACTCAAACCTTAAAAGCAAAATGGAGAGAACTCGGCTGGGAACCGCCAGGAGTAGTCATCACATCTGAAAATGACCCCGCACGTTTAGCAGCAGTTGCCTTAGCAGCAGCCCGTGGCCAACCCTTAGTATTTCTCGAAGGCAACTTCGGAAAACCGAACGATAACCTTAATACCGCACAGTGGAAAAATCTGCAAACAGCAGTTACAAAAGCTGTTGAATCAACCGGATATTTTTACTCGCAACTCGGAGATGCGATCGACACAATCACGATTGTACGCCAACTAGCAGTAAAATATCAATCCCCCCAAAAGCAAGACGAACAATGGGCTGTTACCGACGGTTTGGGACGGCATCCCAACGGTGAACGTTGGGCCGCGGCTGGCTGGATTTACGGATCCCAAGTGCGATCGATCTATCAAGCCATGTGCGCCATATTTCTCGACAGCCAAACAGCTATGCTGTATGACAGTTACCCAAAAGAAGGAAATTGGGGAAAATATGAAATGGAGTCAGCAGCTAGCGGACTAAAAAGCATAGGTTTGAATGTCGAATTAGTGCAAAAACCCCAGTCTACTCTCCAATTGTGGCGGAGTTTAGTAGCATCCAAACCGTGGACATTTGACTTAATATTAATGAATTCCAAAGGCTATCCCAAATCATTCCAAGTCGGTAACGGTGACGCCTTGGTTGAGGATATACCAAAACTGAAATTTCCCGCAGCAATCCACATGATTCACAGTTGGTCAGCATCAGATCCAGATGATGCAAATACCGTTGCTGGCAGGTGGTTGCAAAATGGTGCTTACGCCTATGTCGGCAGCGTCAACGAACCTTTGTTATCTGCATTTATTCCACCTAAAATAATGGTCGATCGCCTAAAACGAGGGGCACCTTTTTTAATCGCAGCCCGCCAGCTAGAATCCCCGCCCTGGAAGGTGGCCACCATCGGCGATCCGCTAATGTCGATCGCCAAACCCAAACCCAGAATTCCGGCCGCGCAACAACCGATATGATATACCAGTGGACAGTTGGCAGTGGACAGTTGACAGTTGCATAGTACGGGAATCAAACCATTTATGCTTGACGGGTATCGGCTATATTCATGAGGTTATTTATGTCCTCACCGCTGTGGCAATTGCTATATTTGCGATCGAACAGCCACCATCAAACAGGTTTGTAGTGAGGACTTTAGTCCTATTCCCTGAGGACTTCAGTCCTCACTACAAAATTTCGATTTGAGATATTTTATTCGACCTAAAATCTCAAATCAGAGCATTTAGTTCCAGTGATTTTACCAGAAAGAATTGGTTGAAAGCCTCTCCGTTTTAGGGATAAATTAAAATCAGACCATTCATTACTCCAATCCTCTTCCTTCTAGGTAGACATCGGTCTCAAACTGTCAACTGTCAACTGTCAACTGTCAACTGTTAAACAGACTGCTAGATGGCAGAGCCTCTAATGCGATCGCCAGAAACTATAAGACTGTAGATATAGTTAATTAGGATTATCGCTCAGTTTATCTAATTTTGAATGTCACTGAGCATACAATTATCAGCTAAAATTCACTCACCCTCAGAAGCGGTCATTCCATCCCAGCCGCCAGCCCCAAAAATCTGCCATAAAATACGCCTTAATTAACTTGTCAATTCCTCTGAAATCACTCAAAATGAAAATAAGAAATAAAATGTAATATTTATCTAACTTCTCACAGAAGAATGAACCGCTAAATGAAAGCCACCCATCCTGTGGAGCTGCTGCCGCCCGGCTCAACCGCAGAAACTCCGCATTCCTCCCGCCTCAGCCCGCTGTTCAGCCGCCTGCATCCGAACCCAGAAACCCTCCTGCTCGTCCTCTCCCTAGTGATCGGGGGAGTTACTGGCGCAGGCGTCGTCACATTTCACTACCTGATCCACTTGATCCACAGCCTGATGCTGGAAGACTTTATGGGGGCGATCGCCTCTTCGGGATCTTGGACTCTAGCGTGCATTCCCACCCTCGGCGGAGTCATCATCGGGCTGATGCGCTGGCGGTTTCGCGATTTTGGCCCCAATATGTCATCCTTAATTGCCGCCACCCGCGGGCTACAAGAACTCTCCCCCCTCAAACCCATCACCAAAATGGTGGCGGCCTCAGTATCCCTGGGCACCGGCGCCTCCCTCGGCCCGGAAGCCCCCAGCGTGGAAATCGGCGCCAACTTCGGAATGCTGCTAGCTCAAATCTTGCAGCTTTCCCCAGAACGGCAGCGCTTGCTCCTCGGCGCGGGAGCAGCAGCAGGCTTATCCGCCGGGTTTAACTCTCCCATCGCCGGAGTCTTTTTTGCCTTAGAAGTCGTACTCGGTAGCACCTTCGCCACTTCGTCAGTCAGCGTTGTCTTGCTCTCCGCCGTAGTTTCGGCGCTGATCGCTCAAATTTGTTTGGGAGCTCAGCCGGCCTTTGCTTTGCCAATCTACGATGTCCGCAGTCCTCTAGAACTGCCTCTTTACATGGGATTGGGACTTTTGGCAAGCTGTGTGTCCTTAGCTTATACAGAAGCAATTCAATTGGCCGATCGCTGTTTTCAAGGAAAAACCCGAGGATTTGCTTGGCTGGGACGACTGCCCCGGCCGCTTCATCCCGTCATCGGCGGTGCGATCGTCGGTTTAGTCGCCCTGCAATTGCCTCAAATTTTGGGTGTGGGCTACGAAACAGTCCAAGCAATGCTCCAAGATGTCAAATTTTCCTTGTCTTTGCTGCTGTTGCTGCTATTCGTCAAACTGGCGGTGACAGCTATCAGCCTCGGTAGCGGTTTAGTGGGTGGTATCTTCGCCCCGGCGATGTTTTTGGGAGCTTCGTTGGGTTCGGCTTATGGCATCTTTTTGGAAATGATCCCGGCATTGAGCGATCGAGTCGCAGGCCCTGCCGCCTACGCAATGGTGGGCATGGCCGCCGTCCTCGCAGGTAGCGCTAGAGCACCGCTGACAGCCATTCTATTGATGTTTGAATTAACCCGCGATTATCGGATTGTATTGCCTTTGATGGCCGCAGTGGGATTGAGTGTTTGGTTGGTGGAGTTTGTGAATCGTCGATCGACAGCCCACAGCCTCAACCTCCAACAAATGGGCGTAGATGTTGCTGTCAACGAGCCGATCAAAGCCAGGGAACAGTTGCAGGATTGGGAAGATGTTTTGGGCGATCGGATCGTCACAGAATTGATTTCTTGCCAACTGCCGATCGATGACGAACACAGGGACGATGAGCCCGTGCTGGCGATCGGCAACTCACATTTGCCAGAAAATGTCAAGCCATTACCTGAAACAAAATCTGCCGTTTGACCGCTCTCAAATCCTGTTGCTTCGCCACCAAACCGATAACCTTAAAACTAAATCTGACTACTATGATATTTATCAACCCGAAAACCGATTACGCCTTCAAAAAAATCTTCGGTTCCTCACAAAGCAAAGAGATTCTAATTAGCTTTCTCAACGCCTTAATTTATGAAGGAAATTCCACCATCGAAGACTTAGAAATTATTAACCCGAATCTGCCTCCCAAACTAGAAGGCTTAAAAGATAGTTATCTCGATGTGAAAGCCAAACTCAGCGACGGCACTTTAGTAATTATTGAAATGCAAGTGCTCAACGTCCAGTCTTTTGGCAAGCGGGTTTTTTACAATGCAGCTAAAACCTATGCTTTTCAATTGGAAGCAGCCCAAGGCTATCGACTATTGAAGCCAGTAATTGCTTTGACAATTACTGACTTTGAGATGTTTCCTGAGAATGCAGAATTTATTTCGAGATTTGTGTTAAAAGAAGTCAATAAAAACTTTACATATCCCGAAAATGAGCTAGATTTAGTATTTGTAGAATTGCCGAAATTTATCAAAGGAGAGGAGGAACTTGAAACTTTAGCAGATAAATGGATTTATTTCATGAAAAATGCGAGAAGTCTGACATCAGTCCCAGAAACAATGGATAGTATACCAGAAATACATGAAGCTTTTAATATTGCGAATCAAGCCAAGTTGAGCCGAGAGGAAGTGGCAGATTTAGACAAAAGAGAACAGTTTATTTATGACCAACAGGGAGCAATTATTAAGTCGCTTAACGAAGGCATAAAACAAGGCATAGAACAAGGCATAGAACAAGGAAAGCGAGAAGAAAAGTTGGCGATCGCCCGACAATTACTTTCACAGCTAGATAATGACAAAATCAGCCAAGTTACAGGGCTTACCGTTGAGGACGTGCAAAATTTGCGGGGCGATTCCTAAATATTCCAACAAACTACGCCTCACTGATTGAATCACTACTACAAAATTAAAGCCATGATATTTATCAACCCAAAAACCAAATACGCCTTCAAAAAAATCTTTGGCTCCTCAGAAAGCAAAGAGATTCTAATTAGCTTTCTTAACGCCTTAATTTATGAAGGAAATTCCACCATCGAAGACTTAGAAATAATCAACCCAAATCTGCCGAGGCAACTTGCAGATTTAAAAGATACTTACCTCGATGTCACAGCCAAACTAGACGATGGTACCTTAGTCATTATTGAAATTCTAGTTCTCAACGTTCAATATTCTGGCAATCGGGTATTGTACAATGCAGCCACAACCTACGCATTTCAATTGCAAAGAGGAGAAGGCTATCGAATGCTCAAGCCATTAATAGCTTTAACCATTACAGATTTTGAAATGTTTCGCAACAGCCCTAACTTAATTTCGAGATTTGTGTATAAAGAAGTTGAAAGCAATTTAAACTATCCCGAAGATGCCATGAATTTAGTGTTTATAGAATTACCTAAATTCCATAAAGAAGCAAGTCAACTAGAAACTTTGACAGATAAATGGATATATTTCATGAAATATGCCAGAATGCTCTCAGAAGTTCCCGAAACAATCGATAGCGTACCGGAAATCCACAAAGCATTCGATCTTGCCAATCAAGCCCGGTTAAGTCGGGAAGAAGTAGAAGTTTACGAACGCAAGGAACAGTTTATTCACGACCAACAGGGAGCAATTATTAAAGCTGTTGAAGAAGCAAGACAGGCAGGAATACAGGCAGCAAGAGAACAAAGAAAACGAGAAGAAACGCTAGCGATCGCCCAACAATTACTCTCACAGCTAGATAATGGCGCAATCGCCCAAGTTACCGGGATTAGCGTTGAGGATGTGCAGAATTTGCGGGTAGATTCATAGTTTAAATTAATTAGGCACAGGGAGTGGATTTGTAATGTCACTAGACTATCCTGAATATGAAGAACTACGCAAGCAAAGTTGGTTCTTGGGATTGCTTTGGCGTATAGGTGACTTGGGATACTATCTTGGGCTATTTGGCGCATTAGGATCGCCATTAATGATGATTTACAGTCAACTCACGCGAAAAGGTCATTTGCCCTGGCATACAGCCTTATTGGGTGGATTTCTGTGTACAGCATTCTGCGTTTGCATCTTTTTGGCTTCCGCACAGCTTAAAAGTTTTGCGTTCAAAAGAGGAGACGCTTTAAAGAATAAACGTTATCGATAAAGCGGACGGCACGAATATCTTGGTGCTGGGTTTGAGGTTACTTGCCACGATTTATCGCCCGCACTCAACCCATCGCTCTGGCAAACACTGGCGCTACACTCAACTCTGGGGTAAAATAATCAAATATTATCAACAATCGGCAGAGAGGGGCTTCGGTGGCAGGAAACGAGGCAACTGCGAAAAACAAAAGTCAGAAAAAACCCGGAAAAACCCCCTTGGGTTCCAGTCATTACGGCTTGTTAGGGCTGCATCCTTCAGCCTCCGCGATCGAAATTCGGCGATCGTACCGGGAACTGAGCAAACTCTACCATCCCGATACTACCGACTTGCCACCCGCAGTCGCCACCGCCAAATTTCAACAGCTCAATAACGCCTACGCCACCCTCAGCAACCCAGAACGCCGCCTCGCCTACGACCTCAAAATAGGTTATTCTCGCCTGAATGTGATTCAGTCGCCCCCGGGCTTCAACACTCCGGTTTCGGGATCGAGTAAAAAAACTTCTAACTCGGCTTACCTAGATCCCACGGATCGCCCTCTGTCCCCCGGCGAAATATTCGCTCTATTTATCATGGGGGCTACTTTAGTCGGATGCTTGGTACTGGCGATCGCGATCGGCTTAATTCGTGGCAATTGACAACTAAAAGTTCTAAATTAAAGATTAACTACAGTTTTCCCAATTCCCAATTCCCAATTCCCAATTCCCCATTCCCCATTCCCCATTCCCAATTGCTCATGACTCTTCCTTCCGCTGACACTCCTTTGTACAGCCATCCACTCCCAGAAATCGAACAGTGGCTAAAAAGCCGCGGCTGCGAGCAAGATCGGCGAGAACTCCACTGCTGGCAGATCGATCGACCAACCTGGAAAGCAGAACTCTCCCTCGATATCGATCAACTCACTATCCGCTATATTGACGCCGGAGCCGACGGCCAAGACATTCAGCGAGCCTTCAAATACTCGCTCTCGCGTCACGACATTGAAGATGCCGTTTTCTCAGGCCCCTAATTTGATTTTAGATTGGCGATTTTAGATTTTAGATTGAGGAATATACTTCAGAATCAATACCTAATTGGCAACTGAAAAATTAATCTAAAATCTAAAATCCAAAATCCAAAATCGTTTTTAGATTTTAGATTGAGGAATATACTTCAGAATCAATACCTAATTGGCAACTGAAAAATTAATCTAAAATCCAAAATCCAAAATCCAAAATCCAAAATCGTTACACTTTGCCAAATCGGCGGCTGCGCTGCTGATAATCAGACAAAGCGCGGTGAAACTCCGATCGATCGAAATCCGGCCACAGCGTCTCAGTAATGTAAATTTCCGAATAAGCCATTTGCCACAGCAGAAAATTGCTCAGCCGCATTTCCCCGCTCGTCCGAATCAGCAAATCCGGATCGCAAACATCAGCAGTATACAAATAGCGTTTAAATAAAACCTCATCAATCTCCTCTGGCTGCAACTTGCCCTCTTGTACCTGAGTGGCGATCGCCCGACAAGCCTGTACAATCTCCTGGCGGCCACCGTAATTCGTCGCCACCCGAAACAAAATCCCCCGATTGTGCTGAGTAGCCGTCACAGAGCGCTCGATTTCCGCCTGCAAAGACTTCGGCAAAGCCTGCAAATTCCCCATAAATTGAATTTGCACGTCCTCGTCCACCATCTCGCGCAATTCTTGCCGCAGCTTGCCCTCAAACAAACTCATCAAAAAATCCACCTCCCCGGCCGGCCGGCCCCAATTCTCCGTCGAAAAAGCATAGGCTGTTAAAGCTGGAATTCCCCAATCTTTGCAGCAGCGCAGCAGTTCTTTGAGAGCGCTAGCTCCTCGGCGGTGCCCCGCAATCCGTGGCAACCCCTTATTCTTAGCCCAGCGCCCGTTTCCGTCCATAATCACTGCTATGTGCTTAGGCAGTAGTTCTTGTTGTAGATCCGCAGGCAACTTTTCCAAGCAAATTCCTTGACTCATGGTTTCTCCCGATTACCCGACTAACGGCGCAGTATCCGTTTTAACAGTGTCACTCCCTTCAATCCTATCTGCCGTCCGAGATTGCCGATCGGAATTGGAGTCACCACTCTTTCTCCTTCCGACGGAAACAGCTTTGCTTCTAGCAATTCCTTAAGTTTGCTGCTAGTCAAAGGTCGATTTAAAGTTCCCATCTGCGCCAGAGAAATCGAACCGGTTTCCTCCGACACCACGACGCACACGCAAGCTTGCACCCGTTCCGTAATCCCCATCGCCGCCCGGTGGCGGGTTCCCAACTGCCGCGAGGCGCTGCGATCGGACAAAGGCAAAATTACCCCAGCCGACACGATCCGCGAAGCCCGAATCAAAACAGCCCCATCATGCAGCAAAGTTTGCGGTTGAAAGATAGTCTGCAACAATTCCTTAGAGACTTCCGCATTTAGCTTCACTCCCGGAACTGAAAAATCCCGATCGTCGATCGGAGAATCTGTTTCTACAATTAATAAAGCGCCCGTGCGGTTTTGCGAAAGTTCTTTTACTGCGTCCACAATTTCATCTATTACGCTGTCGGGTTCGGGAGTTGGTCGGCGATCGCGTCCAAATAATTGTATAATTTCCCCCCGACCCAATTGTTCCAGAAATCGGCGAAACTCCGACTGTAATATTACCGCCATTGCCACAGCAGAACCCGTTACCAAGCTGTTGAGCGCCACGTGCAACAGCCTCAATCCAGCCCAGTTACTCACCGCCGCCGCCAGCATCAAAATAATAAATCCCCTTACCATCCAAAGCGTCCGGCGCTCCCCGACAATGACGAGCACCAAATACGCAAGGGCAAATACCAGTCCAATATCGATCGCCTGAATCAATAAGGACTGAATGAGGCCAAAGTCATAGCCAGATTGTTGATTGTTCATGGTTCATCGAACCTTACCGCCTGTGAACCGCGAACTATGATGCACTCGAACCCGTGAACCATGAACAGTTGTTATTCCAATCGCGTGACTGAACAAGCCAAAAGTAAAAAGTTTAAAAACAATCATCAAGAAATCCCAATGAATCATCTTACTTTTTACTTTTTATGTTTTACTTCTTACTTTTTAGTTCCGAGTCTTTCAGGAAGGCGATCGAACCTCAGCAAATCCTCGTCAGTTTCCCGCTCTACGATCGTGTCAACTTTCCCATCTTTCACCAAAACCGCCGCCGGTCTGGGGACTCGGTTGTAGTTAGAAGCCATGCTGTAATTGTATGCCCCTGTAGCCGTAACGACGAGAATATCTCCCGACTGACACTCTGGCAACTTAGCATCTTTAATCAGAATATCGCCTGATTCGCAGTGTTTGCCAGCAACTGTCACTGTTTCCGTTAACTCAGCAGACATTTTGTTGGCTGCGAGGACTCGATAAACTGATTGGTAGGTAATTGGACGGGGATTGTCCGACATACCGCCATCTACCGATAAATACGTCCGGATTCCTGGAATGACTTTTTTAGCGCCCACCGTATAAGCGGTGACGCAGGCTGAACCCACGAGCGATCGACCCGGTTCGCAAAGCAATTTCGGTAATGGCAACTTCTCATTATTGTTGCAAGCTGCTACCATTGCGTCGCAGACTGTCTTAGCCCAATCATCTATGCTTGGAGGATCGTCGGATTCAGTATAGCGAATACCCAACCCACCGCCAATATTAATTTCTGTCGGCTTCAACCCGTGCCCAATTGCTGCTTTGAAAGCCTTAACGATCACATCTGCTAAATCGTGGTGGGGTTTCACTTCAAAAATCTGAGAGCCAATGTGAGCGTGTAATCCGACGCAGGATAAAGACGGCTGCTTGCTGAGGTAAATGAAAACATCCTTGAGGGAGTTGGGATCGAATCCAAATTTACTGTCGATTTGACCAGTTTTAATGTAGTCGTGAGTGTGACACTCAATTCCAGGCGTAAACCTGACCATAACTCGTATCCGCTCACCGGCTTTGTGACTGACACCCAATTTTGCCAACTCTGCGAGATTGTCTAAATCCCACAAATTATCTGCAATGATTGTGCAGCCACTGGTGACAGCTAGTTCGATTTCCTCGCGGGATTTGTTATTCCCGTGAAAGTAAATTTTTTCTGGATTCACGCCAGCTTTTAGTGCTGTCTTAATTTCTCCGGCAGATACCACATCTATGCCTAAGCCCTCGGAAGCCGCGATCGCGCAAACAGCCAAACAACTCCAAGCCTTAGAAGCATAGATCACTTGAGATTCGCCCGGATAGTACCGCTTAAAAGCCTCTCGGTACTGGCGGCTGGTCGCCCGCAGCGTTTCTTCATCTAAGATGTACAGTGGCGAGCCAAATTTCTCTACCAAGTCTGTTACGTCGCAGCCTCCTATTTCCAAATGATTCTTACTGTTGACGCTGGCTGTCAGCGGTAAAAGCTCTTGATTGGGCGATCGACTTTCCCTGGGTTCTTGAGACTTAGACAGATACTGAAGTCCAGATTCCACTTTTTCGATAGATTGAGTTAATACCATCGCGCAATAACTATCCTTACTGTGTTCTCCAGTGTACAATTGACGGCAAGCAATTGGGTCATCAGCGCCCAGATTGATGCTTTTGAGTAATTATTAAATCTAAAATCCCCTGTGCCTTTTCTCGGAATCAAACATCTCGCCGCCGAACACCTCAACAGTGCAGTAGAGCTCGATCGCCTCTGTTTTGGCGGACTTTGGACGATCGAAGGCTACAGGCGCGAGTTAGACAGTCCTAATAGCGATTTACTGGGTTTGTGGACATGGGAAACTGAGGGTTCTGAATCAGCTCACAACCAGGCGGGTACGCACCATCCACCGCTCCTACAGATTCGGGCCCGCACGCACCATCCACCGCCCCTACAAGTTCCCCCAATGCTCATCGGTATCGGTTGTCTGTGGGTAATTTTAGAAGAAGCTCACATTACCATTTTGGCGATCGATCCGCGCTTTCAAGGTCAGGGTTTGGGACAAGCTCTGCTTTGGACTTTGCTAAAATCGGCACACCGCAGACAGTTAGAAAGGGCAACTTTAGAAGTGCGAGCCTCTAATTTAGTCGCACTGTCTCTGTACCACAAATTTGGCTTTAAGGAAGCAGGACGGCGAAAGCGATACTACGCAGACACAGGAGAAGATGCTGCTATCCTGTGGCGCAGCGACATTGAAAAACCCGAATTTCAGCAATATTTGGCGAATCAAAAAGTGAAAATTTGCGATCGGCTCCAGCAGAAAAACTGGCAGGGGTCGATCGATAGTTTTGAATTGTGAGCGAACATCTAGTGTATCTGATGAGCGCTCAATTCAAAATAAGTGATTGAACGCTCAAAAGATGATCTGTTGCTGTGATATAGCCTTTCTCACATTGATTCGCGGACGAATCTTGATCTGAAAAGGTTGGTGGTGTAAGGGTTGTAGCATAACTTAGCATACATCATCTTTCGCTTGAAAGGCTATAGTTTCAGTTCAATTGTCATCTTCATCTCCCAAAAGACAGCAAGCTAACAGCATTACTCTTGCATACCTGCATACAGTAGTCGTACAAATAAGCGGACACCATCATCATTCTTCAAAGTTGCATATGATGGAGCTTCGCTGTTACCGATCGCACGCAAATCTGACAGCAATTCTGGATGGAACTGGCAAGTAAAAGAACGTCGAATTTTTTTGGCTTCAAAGTCTTTGTAGTTAATGCACGTAGCCGAACATTCTGTAACTATTTCGCCATTAGCTGCTGTCGAACAAAGAATTTCCACAGAATCAGGCAGTTGTATCAGCCATGACAGAGGACTTCCAGCTATCAAATGCCGATAAGGAATAATAAATAACTTAAGCAAATTTGTGGGATGGGCGTCCCGCCCGTGCAGAAAGGACGGGCGGGACGCCCATCCCACAACAATCATCGAGCGTGTAAGTTATTAAATTTTCATTCCTTAGCAAACAGTACAGCTTCTTCGTTGACTTCATCTGAGTGAAACATCGAAATTGATACTTCATGCTCGTATTGAATCGTCGTGTCAATGACACCTTCATGTGCATCTGCTGTTACAGAGTGGGCATGGATGAGTTCCCAAGGAATATCTAAGGCATCGCCGTCTGGAGACTGATAGGGTAACAACACGCGATCGCCAACTTCCTTCGATTCATTGCGCGTCACCGCAAAATGCCGATCGTTCCAGCCCTGGGCAACAACCCGCCCATCACGTTTTTTAACTTGAAGAGTCTTACCTATTGCTTCGATGCGCCCTGCAACCTCTTGCAACGATCTCAGAGCAATACCTGAGCGATCGCCATTCAAAGATGTCATCCCCAGGACTTCTTTGACTGCACGACGAATCAGTCCTATGTTACCTTCAGCAGCCAGTTGGTGGCCTACACAGATGAATATTGCCGGGGCACTCGTGGGCGATCGCGAAATCAGCAATTTTTCCACTAATGCAAACATATCCTCTCGCGGACAGGCTGGACTTGTCCAAGTCGATTCATCGTATGTCGATGGATCGCCTCCTTCCACTACTACGGCATAACCGCAGGTAATTGCCGGAACAATTATTTCTGGATCGATGATTCCCGTTGACCAAACTGGCAATAATACTGAGTCGATATCGGCAACTTTTTGAGCAATGTAGGCAACGTTTTTGGAAGCCCGAACATCTTCTCCGAGAGTGTTAACGCCTACGTGTTCCCACGGTTCAATAATGGTTATACAGTTCCGCAACAAATTAGGATTTTTGAGCAGAAACTCCACATCTTCCCGTGAATTTATGACTTTTTCTAGAGGCTGGGCGTGTCCCCATTCAAAAATGCCATCTTCAGCAAATAATTCTTTTTCTCCCGGTGGATTTAGAGGATTTCTATCTGCCAAGAAATACCCTAACAAAATATGTGCTGATTCAAAATCTAACCTACCTTCATGCAAGTAACCAGGAGTTAATCGCCAGTCCGCTATGGTGGTTTTATTTTTGCTAATTTTGACAGATTCTATTATGTTGATTTACCTCTGGTATTTGTTCATTAAACTGAAAATACATCGTCCATAATACCAATTTTACATGAAGTTGCATAGAATGAAGATACAATATTAAAAGGCATCCGATCTGATGGCACGTCAACTAATTTTGGCGATCGCCAAAAATACAGGCTCTATATTTCGATGTTTCATAGATCGTCGGAGCGATTGATAGAATCAGATCTAGTTGCTTTTTAGCCCCTGCAACCCGCCGCCCAGTATACCCGATGCTCGCCCAACTGACAATATAACCGAAGCCCGAAATGGAACTATTTCAGGAGAGGGGCTTGTGACCTTAGAAATTAACGAATCTCCTCCTACTCCCGTACCGGAGAACTCCTCCCCCTTCGCCTCATTTTTGACCTTTTTGGGATTGGGAGCAGTCCACTTGTGGAGAAAGTCGAGAAAGGGAAACAAATAATAACCTTTACCAACCTAACTTTAAGCGGGGCGTAAATAGAATTACTTAGACTTTTAAAATATTGAGTTATTTGGGCAAATAAATCTAGTAAATTTACGGGTTTACAATACCGCGAGCAAGCTTTAATTTGTATCTCAAGATGTTGTTTTCGTTAATTGCTGCTACAAACGAAAAAAAACTCACTGTTGCGGGAGAAGCCTTTCAAATCAGGAATATCTTAATGAACATAAAATATGGACTGACCGCTATCCTGGAACATATTAGACCTGTTGCAAAAAAAATCACGGAGTTACAATTAAAGGCTTTGAGTTTTAGACCTGAGAGCTAACTCATAATTTTAAAGTGCCGATCTAACCTGCAATCTGCTCCACTTAAGCCAAACCCTTCATTATAGCATAAAATTATTTTGCAATCTTGTCTAATATTAAATAAAACTGCATGGCAGGTGTGACGGAGGAGTCTCCCACGCCTGCCATACTGTTTGTGACAAGTATAACCGACCGATGACCGATGGTTAAATTATGCTTGTTCTAGCCTATGTGTGCCAATGTGCGATCGGGTGGTTTTCTTTTAGGTCGATCGGGTGATGCGGTACTGGTACAATTGGTGGTAGCGCTTTAAGTAGCTATTATCTCTGTTAAATAAATTTTTAGTAGGCGATCGGGCTAATCAGCATAACACAATTCTCGCATCCGAGTTGCTGACAGCGGCAGTCCCAATTCTACCAGCGTTTGCAAATACTCATCCGGCGTTTTTGGCGGATTTTTGAGCCTGATTCTTTGTTTTTCCGCTGCTTTGCATACACCTTGCCAATTGAAGTTGAGCAAGCGCAGGATAAACTGATCGGGGTGCAGCGGTTCAATATTATATTGTCTGAGTTTGTCAGCAGGAAAATCTCTGAGATTGAAAGTAACGATAAAATCCGCGCGAGAATGAATTGCTGCTGCTAGAACATGGCGATCGCCCGGATCGGGAAGTTCCAAATCTTGTATAATTGTCTCATAGTCTTGCACTAAACAATTTTTAATGCTGGCATTCATCATATTTTTGGTTCTGGTAAGTCGTTCTGATGTAAGATTTCGATTGTTCAGGAGCACGTTTCTTATCCATTCTTCGTGAATCTCTTCTGTCCACCTCGGTTCAAATACCTCACCAACTCCTAGTTCCATCAACAAATCGCGGAGTGCGGCTGAATATAACACATTAGCATCGCAGACAACTTTGACAATTTTCATGAGTTAGTCGTACAAACCGAGTGCTTCTGATTCTGCCACAAGTTCGTCAAGGATTTTACTTCTTTTGTCATAATCCTGCTTTTTATATTTCATGACATCTTCGTAACGTATCCGACGGCAGCTTTGTACCATTTTGTAAGGAATTTTGCCATCATCTAGTAACTGCCACACATACTCGCGGGACACATTCAGCAAACCCTCAACCTGCCAGATATCGAGTTCTTTAGTAATGGGAGCCAGCTTGACAGTATTGCCGCTACTTGTCTGTTGCAAAATCGCTAACAGCAGGGGTAATACTGCGGCTGGGATGTCAATTGTCTTCCCCTCTTTTTCATCTAATATCAATTTCAGGGATTCGCCAGATGGATGATTTTCTAAGTGCGATTGTAAGGCGCGGCTGCTGATTTTGGCAACCGCTGCTTCTGCGGCTGTTGGCAAAACAGGTGCTGAATTTGGATCTCCGGTGAATGTCATGTTAATTTGGGGGTGAGGATAACAGGCAATCAACTATGATTGTAGCAATTTGAGAATGCGATCGCCAAAATCGAGCAATGAGGTCAACCTGTGGCATACAGCGATTTTACAACTTTAGCGAAAGTTAGAGAATCTTTTAATTTAACCGTAGAAGAACCTTTAGATTTGTTTGGCGATATCCCGGAGGTACAGCCAAGTTCCTATTTGCAAACTACTTTAACTGAAAACCTGTCCTTAGCTACGGCAATTAATACCGAAAAGGCTCGCGCTGAGTTAATTATTGCCCCAATATTATTGGAAGTCAGGCGGCAATTTGATTTTCAAGTTGGTTTTTTCTCGGGTTCAGAATTCAATGTAGATTTAGAAGCAGGTTTGAACGGCTATTGCGATTATATTCTCACTGCATCAAAGGATTCCTATGAAATTCGCGCCCCCGTCATTACTCTCACAGAGGCTAAGAATGAAAGTATTAAATCTGGTTTGGGTCAGTGTATTGCAGAAATGGTAGCCGCCCAATTATTTAATCAGCGCAGCGGAGAGCAAATTGCCAGTATTTATGGGGCTGTGACTACAGGTACTGATTGGAAGTTTCTTAAGTTGAATGGCAGTACAATTTATATTGACAAGCGAGACTTTTTTGTTAATGAAATTAGTCGGATATTGGGAATTTTAATGATGCCATTTCAAGGGTTTTATTCTATGAATCTCACTTGATGCAGCCAGCAAAATCACAGATACTGAGATTGGGACACAACATTGTTGCGTCCCTACTGCAAAATTAATTAATCACCTCACGCGATTAATTTCGACAGCACATTAGACAACTTAGCACCGAGATTCTCCACAGACTCCTGCTGTTTGGGATCTTTCATCGTACCATCAGCATTAAATGCTTGAAAAGCTTGGGGAATGGCTTTCTGATCCGGGAGTACGAACACGTTAATATTACCCAGGATCGATCGCAAATGCACCAATCCCCGCATACCGCCAAATCCGCCAGGGGAAGCGCTCATAATTACCGCTACTTTGTCAGTAAATGCCACCAATCCTGGTTCTCCCGGGGCTGGGCGCGATACCCAGTCGATCGCATTTTTCAACAAAGCCGTAACCGAACTGTTATACTCCGGGGAAGCTATCAAAAACCCGTGATGTGCTACCATCAATTCCTTCAACTTCCGGGCATTTTCTGGTATTCCTTCTTTTGCTTCCAAATCTTCATCAAATAGTGGCATCGGCAAATCCCGCAAATCTACATAAGTAACTTCTGCGCCCGCCGCCCTAGCCCCAGCAGCCGCAACTTTTACCAGCAGTTTGTTGTAGGACGCTTCCCGGGTACTTCCGGCAAATGCAAGTATTTTTGGTGTGTTTGTCATTGACTGTTCCCGATTATTGCTTGCGAGTAAAATTGTACTATTCCAAGTGCTTCCAAACAAAGTCAGCCATGGGTTTGCTTGCAGACAAAGGAGTATCTGTAGCTGAACTGAATAAAACCGATCGCATTTTTACATTTCCGACTCCCAAGCGCCTCTCGACGCGGCTGGGAATTCCGTAACCGAACATAATATGCCCTTTCCCCGCCAACACCACAACTTGATAATCCGGGTTAGCTTTGACAAATTCAGCGATTTTTTCGGCCATAGTTTCATCCCACAAAACTTGAGCTTGCAAAAATCTTTCAAAGGCCGTACTATTTCCCTGTGCAGCCTTTTGGTGCTGTTGGAAAACTTCGAGCAGCATTTGCCTGTATTCGGCGTTGTCGGTGCGAATTTCGGAAATTGGCGGAATATATTTTTTGTCCTCTGCTGTGAGGCTTTCTAAGCCTTGAGAGGCAACTTTTCTCGTTACTTCCGATGGTGTATTTAAGGCTAGGACTGGTAGTTGTTTTTCTTTGGCAAACCGCAAAAATGGGGCGTAATATTCCCAGGGAAAACGCCATCTGCGATCGTACTCTGTTTGCTCGACTAATTGCTCTTCTGTCAGTTTACCAGCTAAGTAGTTGTCGATCGCACTTTGGAACGGACGCTGAAACATCTCCATCGCGATCGCAATTTTACGATTTTGCCGCTGCATTTCTCGAACAATCGCCCGTTGAGCTTGGTGGTCGGCAACGCTATCGTGGGTTTCTCCCAGATACACGACTTTCGCCTTCACCAACTGTTGCAGAATCTCTTGGTTAGTGTAAGTCTGCTGCGGTTGAGGCTTCGCAATCGGTTCCGCTGTCACGATACTGCTACACAGCAGAAAAATGCTCAGCGATAAAGCGCACAGTTTGATGAGTTTGGTTTTTTTCATACAAATATTATCTCTGTTTCTCGCAGTAGCAGCCACAGCCGAACTGTACTATTTTAGCCGCCCATTCAGAAAGCTCGATGCTTCATTTAACTTCATAATTCCTCCTCAATATCTCTACCCATAGAAGATTGTCTTCCGTCTTCCCTCTTCCGTCTTCCTTCTCCCCGACATCCGTTACATCCCGTACATTGCTCGTTGCCGAACTTCCGTCTTCCTTCATCTGTAAAGTTTAGTTGCAGGTGCTTGCACTTCTAGAAAAAGGTGGTAGATTAATAACATGAAGCAAACAAAAAGCTTTTCCGACAGATGCAACATCTAGATATCACAGCGAAGTTCAAAATAGAATCAAAGGAGTAAAACGCTGTTTAATCTCACATCTGTCTCATCAAAAATCAATAACAGCACCCACCAACAAAGCTGATACTTCCTCAACTAATTAGAGGGGAGCAATGCAAGTGAATCCTAGGATTTTTGCAACTCCGCATCGAAGTTGCAAAAAGAGGAAATCACTCGGTACATATGGCTGGGTGCTGTTATTGTTAAAGCTATTATTGTTAAAACAGATTTTTCGACACCTTACTGAAAAATTGTCTCGTCTTCCTTTCGCCACGCCGGATCGACGATACAAATAAATATTAGCGGTTCTGTGCCGCAATTGTAAATAAACTGTTTGGCGTTTGGCGGAATGTAAATCGCATCTCCGACTTCCACCAATTGAGTGTCATCGTCGATGTGCATTTCCCCAACGCCACTGATGATGTAGTAAACTTCAGAAGTGGTCAGGGAGTGCAGCGCGGAAGTTTCTCCCGGTGGCAAGGTGGCGTGGGCTAAACTGTAACGCAACTCGACAGCTTGTTTGTCTGGATGCAGCAATTCTCGCAGTTGAGTACCGTCACCCGCTATAAACTCGTCGCAACCGTTTAGCTTTTGAACTATCATTCTTTATACACTCCTGAAAATCTCTCGATCGCAACTTAAGTTTAATCGAAATAGCGAGAAATGTTAAGAAATATGTCAAGCGACGGCTGATTTTTTTAACCGTAAGTTCCCGAATGCGATCGATAATCACAACAGTCGATCGCATCTTCAGATAAAGCTATTGTAGGCTGAACGGGACACTTGAGGTGGTAGTCGCCAGTGAAAAACACGCAGTTAGCACAAGGAATTTGGTGCATCCGCTGAGCTCTGTGCATTGAGTCGCCGACAGCACGCCCGACACTCGAACACACCAAAAAAACTAAACCCCAGGCACAGACACAACACACGGGAACTAAAACAGGCTGTATTGTCTTCAGCAAAAAGTACAGCATAGCAACAAAATTTAGGGTAAAACTCTCATATATATTACAGTAATGGTATTGGTCGGCGATCGACCAAAAAGTTTAAAATCATTTACAGTGCGATCGAGAAACCGGGCACTTATGGGATGATAGAGAACCGTCGTTAAATAAAATTAGAGGAAACCAGTTATGTCACTGCGATTAGGCGATACAGTTCCCAACTTTACCCAAGCCTCGTCTGAAGGGGAAATCAACTTCTACGACTGGGCCGGCGATAGCTGGGTGGTATTGTTTTCCCACCCGAAAGACTATACTCCAGTGTGCACCACCGAACTCGGTGCAGTGGCCCGTCTCAAGTCTGAATTTGACAAGCGTGGCGTCAAAACCATTGCCCTCAGCGTCGATGATGTGGATTCTCACATGGGCTGGATTAAAGATATTGAGGAAACTCAAAAAGTTACTCTCAATTATCCAATTTTAGCAGATGGCGATCGTAAAGTTTCCGACATTTACGACATGATTCATCCTAACTCGCTGAACAACTTAACAATTCGCACAGTATTCGTGATTGACCCGGAGAAGAAATTGCGTTTGAGCATTACTTATCCAGCGAGCACTGGTCGGAATTTTGGCGAAATTTTGCGGGTAATTGATTCTCTGCAACTTACTGACAAATACAGCGTTGCGACTCCAGTTGACTGGAAAGACGGCGACGATTGCGTCATCGTACCTTCGATTACCGACCCGAAAGAGTTGGCAGAGAAATTTCCCAAAGGCTACACGCCAGTTAAGCCTTATTTGCGGATGACTCCTCAACCGAATAAATAAGTTAAATTTACCGACTGGTTCGTAGTGAGGACTAAAGTCCTCAATCCTCTTTTTTGAGGACTGAAGTCCTCACTACGAACCCAAAAATTATCCTATTGTCTGAACAATTGAAATTAGAGGAAACGCAAAATGCTGTCACCAACAATCGTGTTGCGAGTACCGCCAAAATTGCAAATGACAGAGGACGAGTTTTTCGAGTTCTGTCAAATCAATAGTGAATTACGGATTGAACGCAACAAATCGGGAGAACTGCTAATTATGCCGCCTACTGGTTCGGAGACGGGAAATCGAGAAGGCAATATATTTGGGCCGCTGTGGGTTTGGGCTGAACAAAATGGTACAGGCTTAGCATTTACTTCCAGTACAGGATTTACTTTGTCAACAGGTGCAGAAAAGTCGCCTGACGCTGCTTGGATTAAACTGGAAAGATGGAATGCTTTGTCACCCGAACAAAAGCAAAAATTTGCCCCGATTTGCCCAGATTTTGTAGTAGAACTCAGGTCTGCGTCTGACAATCTTAAGTCGCTACAAGAAAAGATGCAAGAATATATGAGGGAACCAGGAGTGCAGTTAGGCTGGCTGATTGACCGCAAAAATCGCAGAGTCTACATCTACCGTCCCAGTTTGCCAGAGGAATGCTTGGAGAATCCGGTGACAGTCAGTGGCGACCCAGTTTTGCCGGGATTTGTGCTAAATATGAGCAAAATTTGGTAAACTGCTAGCACGAAATATCAAAGTTATTGTCAGAATTATATAGTATAGAAACAATCAAAAAATATGGATATCAAAAACGGCTTTGTAGGCACAATCGGTAACACACCACTAATTCGATTAAACAGCTTCAGCGATGAAACCGGCTGCGAAATTCTCGGCAAAGCAGAGTTTCTCAATCCCGGCGGTTCCGTCAAAGACCGGGCTGCTTTGTACATCATCAAAGACGCTGAAGAAAAAGGCTTGCTGAAACCGGGGGGAACTGTTGTTGAAGGCACTGCCGGCAATACGGGCATCGGTTTAGCACACATTTGCAACGCTAAAGGTTACAAGTGTTTGATTGTGATTCCTGATACCCAATCACAAGAAAAAATCGATGCTTTGAAAACCTTGGGCGCCGAAGTTCGGACTGTTCCTGCTGTTCCTTACAAAGACCCGAATAATTATGTCAAACTGTCGGGAAGATTGGCTGCGGAAATGGAGAATGCCGTCTGGGCAAATCAGTTTGACAATTTAGCCAATCGCCAAGCTCATTTCGAGACAACCGGTCCGGAAATTTGGGAACAAACCGACGGAAAAATTGATGCTTGGGTAGCTGCGACGGGTACGGGCGGCACTTTTGCGGGTATATCAATGTTTTTGAAATTAAAAAATCCCGCGATAAAAGCTGTTTTGGCAGACCCGATGGGTAGCGGGCTTTACAGTTATTTCAAAACAGGAGAAATTAAGACTGAAGGTAGTTCGATTACTGAGGGAATTGGTACGAGTCGCGTTACTGGAAATATGGAGAATGTCTCCGTAGATGATGCTATCCAAATTGATGATGCTGAAGCTGTCCGCGTGGTTTACCAATTGCTGAGGAAAGAAGGCTTATTTATGGGGGGTTCTGTGGGGATTAATGTGGGGGCTGCTGTGGCTTTGGCTAAGCAAATGGGGCCTGGACATAGGATTGTGACGGTACTCTGCGACGGTGGAGCTCGGTATCAGTCGCGTTTGTTCGATCGCCAATGGTTGGCATCAAAAGGTTTATCATCAGATTAGTAGGCACGTTGCACACGTGTATCGAAATCAGTCTGGCAGAGTCCAAAAATCCCGAAAACGCTTGTAGGGCAAATAAGATTGTCAAACTCACCAATTATCTGGAAATTATCTGCGTCTATCAGTGTTTATCTCAAAAGTATCTGCGG
>NZ_JAEQCT010000189.1:5000-9993 GCF_020738205.1 Microcoleus sp. PH2017_24_DOB_U_A | reverse complement strand
TAGATTTGTGAAATGGTTGAACCAAAATTGGGACGTATTCTCGGCTTATAAAGCCAGTTTAGGCCTTGTTTGGGCTTAAAATTTGTTTAAGTCCCGTTAGAGAAAGATTTTTTAAAGGTGCAGGAGGTTGACCTTGTAAAGGAACAAATTTAGGTAAAATTAATACACTGACGCAGGCAAATGCTGTTATTCCAATTCCGACTAATGCTTTCTTAGTTTTAGCAAATGACTTCAGCCACTTTCTTTCAGTATTCAGCGGGCTAATTCCCTGTAACTCAGTCGGAGGAACTGCCGACAACCCTTCTTCACTAGGGCATTCAATCTTAGCTATAGCCTGTAAAATTGCTTCGGGATTTTTCGGTCTATTCTTCGGATAGAAAGCCATCAGCTCATCAATTAAATCTGCCAGCAATCCCGAAATTTGTGGTGCTTGATCTCGCCAAATCACCTCTTGATATAGCTCGTCTTCAAGGTCAGTTGGATTTTTTCCGGTTAAAAGAAAGACAAAAGTGCGTCCCAAGGCATAGAAATCGGATTGAGGCAGCGCTTTGCCTTTTATTTGCTCGAACGGAGCGTAGCCTTTGGTATATATCTTTGTAACTTCCCCCTCATTCTCGTCCGCAATTTTTGAAAGGTAAGTGTTTGTGATTATCCGCACTGCTCCAAAGTCGATTAACACCAGTTGACCGTCAGGTTTTAATATGATATTTGCTGGCTTAATATCTCGGTGAAAATAATGCTGCTGATGCAAGTAAGCTAGAATATTTACCAGTTGCTTTAACCAATTAATTGCTTGTTGTTGGCTGATGGGTTGATAATCTATCTGCTTTAGCCACTGCTGCAAATTATGACCGTAAATTTTATCCATCACTAGACAGTAAAGCGTGTTTCCTCCTTCTTGATAGAGAAAATATCCGTCGGGTTCTACTTTAGGAATTCCTGGATGATCTAGTCGTATTAAGACATGAGCCTCTCGCTCAAACAGGGATACTGCTATTTGTTTTTCCTGCAAGTTTGAACAATTCTCAAAATGCAGAACTTTGAGAATTTTTGGCATCCCTTGATCCTCAACAATATCAAAGATTTTGCCAAATCCTCCGCGAGTATCCAAATCTAACTCTTGCACAATACGATAGCGATTTTGAAGTATCAATCCAGGCTGAAGCATGGCAAATAAAATATGCTTTATTTCAACTCTTCGGACAGTTTTCGATCGCCAACCGTAGAATCAGGGTTTCAGGGCGATCGAGAACGAGGGGAACGCTAACAAAGCACACTATAGGCTTTCGGGAAAATCAAGGATTTCAGACTACGACCTAAAAATTGTTATTTGTTACATACAATAATGATTAATAACATATTTCCTAATTACAGGCTGTAGCCTAAACAAGTCTTGACCGATTTCGGTTTCGATCAGCGATCGCCAACTTAATGACTCCAAAGCATTCATTAATGTTGAGCTAGATATATCTGACGAAATCTCCGATCGCAATTGATTAAAGTCAACAGATTTGTTAAGTATAGCTAATTGACACATTACTTTTATTTCTAAATCAGTTACACGTTCAAACATCTGGGATAAAACTACCTCTATTTGACCTCCTATAAAAATCGTACCTGTTCTGAGAAAATCAGAAGTTTTACCAGCAAATAAAGTGATAATTGTTGCTGAAATCATCCATAGTGCTAAAGGATTTCCTTCGTACCTTTCAATAAAATCATTCCATTCTTTTTCTTTTACTAACCCTCGTTCGAGAAGAATTTGCTGTGCGGGTTCATTTTTCAAGCCACTCACTTTATGAGAGCGAACAAGGCGAGTTCGATTTTCTAATAATGAAATGTCGATAGATTTTTCTGAAGTTGTCAATACCAAGCAGCTTTTATGGTTCAATTCACCTACTTTTTTGAAAAATCTACCGTAATCCTGATATCCGTCTCGATATCTGCCAGCCAACAAACCTGTTTCCATAATTGTCTCGACTCCATCAATTATTACCAAACATCGGTGCGCGTTTAAACACTCGATCGCTCGCGAGATGGCATCAGAGGGTGTTTCTGGTAAATTTGTTTCCTCTTGGCTACAGATAAATCGGATGATGTCTTTGAGGACGGTATGTATGGGTGGAGTGCGATCGAGACTTCGCCAGATAATGAAATCAAAATCATTTTGAATTTCTTGTGCCAGTTTGACAGACAGAGACGTTTTGCCAATTCCCCCCATGCCCAACAGTGCCACCAGCCGACAGCGGTCTGTTACAATCCACTGCTTCAGTGCGGTCAATTCTTCTGTACGTCCGTAGAAAACAGAGACATCAGGGGCTTCCCCCCAATCTTGTCGAGAACGGGCGATCGCTGATTCTGGCAATTTTTCGGGCAGCGGAAGAGTTGGTGAGGAGCGATCGTCTTCTGCAAGTATATTCTTAAAGCTTTTTTTCCTAACCTCTTTCCCCAGTGCAGATGACAGCAGTTGCCAGAATTCGGAACCTAACTCCTTAGCATAACTCAGGTTGCAGTTACATTCACTGGAAATTTGCTCGTAAGTCTTATCTTCTAATACCTTACGAAATATGTTTTTTTGCAGATCGGTTGGGGATCTCCCCGTCCGAGCATGAAAAGACGCCTCTGCAAGTTCTAACGCAGTGTCAACGTTCATATTTGGGAGTTATGCAAAAATCATACTTCAGTATAACCCATTTTCCGATCGTCCTACTTTTTCCAACTCTTGCCGACCAACTCAGCCAAAAGCGACTTTTATCGACAAAATTGAGCTGTGAAACAACCCACTTTACCAGACTGAAAAATTATTGGTTTTGAAACAACATAGTAAATGTCAAGTCAATCGATGAAAACAGGAGTAACGATTGTGCCTTTACCGACAACCGACCAACAGTGGGATTTACAAAGTGGAGATGGCTGGCAATTTGACGATAATTCCAGTACAGGTGGTAAGCTTACCAATATCAAAGAAGCCTCACCAGAAGTGAAACAACTCTCTAGGGAATTGTCTCAAAAACTGGTTGGATTCTCCGCCCCAATGAGTGCTGGTTATGCCTACGAATACAGCGGTGCTAATGGCAATCCCTACAATGGTAATAATGTCTCCCACGCTGGGATTGATTATGCAGTTGGTGCGAACATAAATGTCTCAGCGGTAGTTCCGGGAAAAATCATTAATGTTGTATCTTATGGTGCAACTGGGCAATTTGTGACTGTAGAAGGTAATGATGGAAAGCGCTGGATATATGGTCACATCCAAACCAGCAAGAAAGCTGGAGATTCTGTGAATATTGGAGATGCGATCGGTACAGTGAAAAACCAAAGTGGGAACACTCATCTCCACATAGAGGTTCAAACTTCACCTTTTGATTCTAGTATTATTGGTGGAATTCCCTATCAAACAAAAGGAAGTCGGAATTTTGTTCTAACCAATACAATGAGTCCACTTCAAGCCTACTCGGAGTCGAAAAATGGTGGCGGTGTTCCTGTAAACACAAAAAGGGGCACAGAAGGGGACGATCGCATTAGTGGAGGAGCCGGCAACGATACTTTAATCGGTTTGGGTGGCAATGATAGCCTGTACGGCGAAGCGGGCAATGATTCCCTCATTGGCGGCAATGGAAATGATTACCTTGACGGCTATGCCAGTTATGTCAGTCGCGAATTTGACACTTTAACGGGTGGAGCTGGTGCAGATACTTTTGTACTTGGCAATGCACGACAAGGAGTTTTCTATCAAGGTGACGGTAATGCAATTATTACAGATTATTCAACTCGAGATGACTACATCCAACTCAAAGGAAGCGCTAACGACTATCAGTTAATCCGTCAGGGTTCTGATACCATAATTTCCTTGAAAAACGCAGATAGGATTGGTATTGTTCAGGGGGTAACAGACTTGAGCTTAACTGCCCGAACGGGAAGAGTTGATTTCAAATTTGTCTGATGTTGAGTTTCTTGATTTCTTCTCACCATTAATATCGAAGGTAAAAGAGCGATCGCCCAAGATTTCATACAAGCGATCGCTTGTATGAAATCATCTTAAATCCTTGGCAACTTAGCCCTGATTTTTGACAACCTTAAATAGAGGTTCGTTTACTAGGAGGACTGTGATGGAGCGCATAAGTAAATTGACAGCAGCACTAGAACAATATTCCGATCGCACTCCCCAAGATGAACAACTGTGTCAACTCATTTTAACTATTTGCTCGCAACCTCGCGATAGTTTGCAGCGTCGAAAATCAATGGAGCGATTGTTGCTGAAAGTGCAACGCTTGCCAAAATTGTCAAAAAGTTCTCATCCCTATTATTTAGAAGCGGTAAATAAAACTTGGGAATGGTTAGACAATAACCTTCACAATTTTCATCCCCGCAGTTCTCCGATTCGAGACAGTTTCGTGACTTGGATTAACGGTAATCTCCGGTATCGAATTAGAGATTTATACGCTGCAAAACCCAAAAATATGGTTTCCCTAGATGTTAGAGAACGCAGCCAATTTTACCACCCATGTTTGGGCAGTATTGACGCTTATATCGAACCGCTTGAAGCTGAGGAAAACAAAAGTTTAGCACGAAAGATCGCGCAATACATTAATCGAGCTCCCGAAGCTAAACTGCGAAAGTGTTATCCTAAAAATCGTCCCGACTGCAACTGTCAAATTATTGCTAAAAAAATGTTTTTGCACCAGTCGCCAGAAAAACTAAGCGAGATCGCGCGACAGTTGAATATCAATACCCAAACCATTCACTCTTTTTGGAGGAGGAAGGGATTCCCAACAGTGCGATCGCTCGCCAGAGAAATTGCTCAAATAAACTCTGATATTATGTCCGGATAATTGGTTTTTGTCTGTGATAGTGACCTTCATTCTCTCTCTTTCCGAATGCGCACGGCCCCTTAACACTACAAAAAAACACAACCAGGCATCGAGCTATTTTCTCAGGCAGTGACCCGCCAAATATCTTCGCCACCGCAGCGTTTAACAACCGAGTTCGGGAT
>NZ_JAEQCT010000189.1:0-2500 GCF_020738205.1 Microcoleus sp. PH2017_24_DOB_U_A | reverse complement strand
CCGGGGTTCTTTTCACCTTTCCCTCGCGGTACTGGTTCACTATCGGTCACACAGTAGTATTTAGCCTTACGAGATGGTCCTCGCTGATTCACACGGGATTTCACGGGCCCCGTGCTACTCGGGATACAGTCACGCTCTTTTCTACTTTCGACTACAGGACTTTCACCTTCTCTGGTGCAGCTTTCAACTGCTTTGTCTAGCTTGAAGATACGTTAATTGACTGTCCCACGACCCCAAAAGTAAAAACCTCTGGTTTAGGCTGTTTCCCGTTCGCTCACCACTACTTGGGAAATCGCTATTGCTTTCTCTTCCTCCAGCTACTAAGATGTTTCAATTCGCTGGGTTCGCCGCAATCAGTCTATGTATTCAACTGATGCTTACTGGGTTGCCCCATTCGGACATCTCCGGATCAATGCTTGCTTCCAGCTCCCCGGAGCTTATCGTCGGTCGCCACGTCCTTCTTCGCCTCTGTGTGCCTAGGTATCCACCGTTAGCCCTTTGTAACTTGACCACTTTCTTCTTTGATGGTGGTCTGCTTCTCAGATTTTCCGACGCATCGGATTACTTACTAAGCTTGATGATGACTTAATTTCTATGCAGTTTTCAAGGTTCTGACTAGAGTTCTAGACTCCAGCATTAGTGAGAGTGGAGGTAAGCGGACTCGAACCGCTGACTTCCTGCGTGCAAGGCAGGCGCTCTACCAACTGAGCTATACCCCCACTAAGCAAGTGCCTGTTTTTTGAGCGCCTGAGTCCTGAATTTTCATTCGTCGCTCATTACTTCAAATTCATCACTTTTTTCCAGGTGGGCCATCCTGGATTTGAACCAGGGACCTCACCCTTATCAGGGGTGCGCTCTAACCAACTGAGCTAATAGCCCATTTCCCGAACCAGTTAATAGTTTGAAAGCTTTGACATCTATTTCTCGAACGACCAGGGATACTGATTGCTACCTCTTCTTTAGGTTCGGTAGTTTCTCAGATGGTCTCCCTAAAAGGAGGTGATCCAGCCACACCTTCCGGTACGGCTACCTTGTTACGACTTCACCCCAGTCATCAGCCCTGCCTTCGGCATCCTCCTCCTCGAAAGGTTAGAGTAATGACTTCGGGCGTGGCCAACTTCCATGGTGTGACGGGCGGTGTGTACAAGGCCCGGGAACGGATTCACCGCAGTATGCTGACCTGCGATTACTAGCGATTCCGCCTTCATGCAGGCGAGTTGCAGCCTGCAATCTGAACTGAGGCAGGGTTTACGGGATTAGCTCGCCCTCGCGGGTTGGCTGCCCTCTGTCCCTACCATTGTAGTACGTGTGTAGCCCAGGACGTAAGGGGCATGCTGACTTGACGTCATCCCCACCTTCCTCCGGTTTGTCACCGGCAGTCTGTTTAGAGTGCCCAACTTAATGATGGCAACTAAACACGAGGGTTGCGCTCGTTGCGGGACTTAACCCAACATCTCACGACACGAGCTGACGACAGCCATGCACCACCTGTGTTCGCGCTCCCGAAGGCACTCTTCCCTTTCAAGAAGATTCGCGACATGTCAAGTCCTGGTAAGGTTCTTCGCGTTGCATCGAATTAAACCACATACTCCACCGCTTGTGCGGGCCCCCGTCAATTCCTTTGAGTTTCACACTTGCGTGCGTACTCCCCAGGCGGGATACTTAACGCGTTAGCTACGGCACTGTCCGGGTCGATACAGACAACACCTAGTATCCATCGTTTACGGCTAGGACTACTGGGGTATCTAATCCCATTCGCTCCCCTAGCTTTCGTCCCTGAGTGTCAGTTATGGTCCAGCAAAGCGCCTTCGCCACCGATGTTCTTCCTGATCTCTACGCATTTCACCGCTACACCAGGAATTCCCTTTGCCCCTACCATACTCTAGCTGTTCAGTTTCCACTGCCTTTCCGAGGTTAAGCCCCGGTCTTTGACAGCAGACTTGAACTGCCACCTGCGGACGCTTTACGCCCAATCATTCCGGATAACGCTTGCATCCTCCGTCTTACCGCGGCTGCTGGCACGGAGTTAGCCGATGCTGATTCCTCTGGTACCGTCAGGCTGCTTTCACAACTTTCTTCCCAGAGAAAAGGGGTTTACAACCCAAGAGCCTTCTTCCCCCACGCGGTCTTGCTCCGTCAGGCTTTCGCCCATTGCGGAAAATTCCCCACTGCTGCCTCCCGTAGGAGTCTGGGCCGTGTCTCAGTCCCAGTGTGGCTGATCGTCCTCTCAGACCAGCTACCGATCGTCGCCTTGGTGAGCTTTTACCTCTCCAACTAGCTAATCGGACGCGAGCTCATCTTCAGGCTATAAATATTTTCCCTTTCGGTACATCGGGGGTTAGCAGTCGTTTCCAACTGTTGTCTCCGTCCTGAAGCCAGATTCTCACGCGTTACTCACCCGTCCGCCACTAAGTATTTCTACTCCGTTCGACTTGCATGTGTTAAGCAGACCGCCAGCGTTCATCCTGAGCCAGGATCAAACTCTCCGTGTTGGATTGTT
>NZ_JAEQCT010000064.1:21370-57010 GCF_020738205.1 Microcoleus sp. PH2017_24_DOB_U_A | reverse complement strand
TTCTTTATTAAGCTTTGTTAAATACAGAAGGCGGTTGAAACCGCTACCGACTTATCCCCATGTCTAAAGCCAGGGGCTTGCGTCTCGCTCTTTGGTCAATTGTCAGTTTTCAGTTGTCATCAGGAACAAATAAAAATTCCTCAACAACTAATAACCAATAACCAATAACCAATAACCAATAACAATTTAATCTACCATCGAAAACGTCAATTCTCCTTCACAAACTTTTTGCCCGTCCACTTCTGCAATCGCCTGCATTTTTCCGAAGCGGCGGCGTTTTACCCAGAGCAATTCTACAGTCATCAGCAACCGATCGCCCGGTACAACCTGACGGCGGAATTTGACTTTATCAATGCCGGTAAACATCCACAATCCTTGCTCAATGTCCGGTAACTGACCGAGAACCATACCGCCAACTTGAGCCATCGCTTCGACAATTAAGACACCCGGCATAATCGGTCTTCCGGGAAAATGCCCTTGAAAATGTGGTTCGTTGAAAGTCACATTTTTAATTCCTACAGCCCGCACTCCCGGCACGTAATCAACAATCCTGTCTACGAGTGCAAAAGGATAGCGGTGAGGCAATATTTTCTGGATTTCTTCGAGAGTAAAAGTAGATTTAACCGCTGGAGAATTCTCACCGTTTTCTGTGGAAACGGATTCGGAATTAGCAGTATTGAGGGTGTTAACTTCAGTCAGCGTGGACATTGCTTGAAGACTTTTGAGTGTGGTATGAAAGAAGGAAGATGGAAGAAGGAAGATGGAAGAAGGAAGATGGAAGATGGAAGATGGAAGATGGAAGGCTTTAGTTATCGCCGCAAGAGAACAGATTCACTGCAATGGTTTCAGCAATTAAGAATGTTCTAAGCGCCTTGGCCGTTGCTACATAAACGCAAGGGATCGCGTCTTTGGTTGTGAATTGTAACTGCAAACTATAACTGTATATAGCCTGGAACCTTTTCTAACTTGTCTCCAGCACGGCTGAAGCTTGGGAGTTCAGGGCTTTGGCAAGTTGGACGTGGAGGTTGTGACTGGCTTTGTAAGCCAAGTAATGAGCTTTTGGCAAAGTTCCCAGCAGGCTGAGGTCGCCTACTAAGTCTAAGATTTTATGCCGCACTGGTTCGTTGGCAAATCTCAAGGGCGGGTTGAGCCAGCCGGATCGATCGCAAACTAGGGCGTTCTCTAGGGTACCACCTTTGATCAAACCTGCTTGTCGCAATTGTTCAACTTGGCGGGCAAGTCCAAAAGTTCGGGCTGGGGCGATCGCGCTGGCAAAACTTTCTACCTCTGGCGACCAACTGTACCATTGATTGCCGATCGCCTGTTCCTCAAAATCAATTCCGTAACTAAACCGAGTTCGATCCGACGGTAAGGCGGCGACAAAAGCATCCCCGTGACGCACCCAAATCGGCTCAGTCAGGACGAATGAGGGATTTGGCTCTTCCTGCGATTCTTGAGGAATTAAGCCAGTATGGGCGATCGCCTCTACCCAAACCAGAGCCGAACCGTCCAGCAGCGGTACTTCTGGCCCATCAACCTCAATTCGAGCATTATCCGTTCCCATCCCCACCAAAGCGCCTAATAGATGCTCTACAGTGCGAATTTGATCACCTGTCGCACCAGCCAATTCAGTAGAAAGTGCAGTCTGACAAACCGCCTCAATTGTTGCCGGAATTATCGGAGCACCGGGCAAGTCAATTCTGACAAAATAGCGGCCTTCTCCAACCGCAGCGGGCAAGACTCGGACGCGAGTTTGTTCGCCGCTGTGCAAACCAATTCCCGACACTTCAAATTTAGATTTTAAGGTACTTTGAGTCATGGAAGAAGGAAGAAGGAAGAAGGAAGAAGGAAGAAGGAAGAGGGAAGAAGGAAGAGGGAAGAAGGAAGAGGGAAGAAGGAAGAGGGGGAGAGAGGGAGAATCAGTAATTAGCGATTACCAATTACCAATTACCCATTACCAATTACCAATTACCAATTACCCATTACCAATTACCAATTACCAATTACTCCTAACTAATGACTAATGACTACTGACTAATGACTCTTCAATTAGAATCGCTCACCAATCCCAAAGTGAATTTGATTATCACCAGTGTCGTTGATACCGTAATCGATCCGGATCGGGCCTAAAGGAGATTGAATCCGCACGCCGAGGCCGTAACCGTAACCGCTACCGGGCTTTCTGCGAACACCAGCCGGGTCGCCGGGGACATCTTTGCCCGTGCCCAAGTCGGTGCCTGCATCCAAAAATAGCGCTCCGCCGATAAACGAAATAATCGGGAAACGGTACTCCACGCTGCCTTCTAGGAAGCTGCGGCCGGCTCCGATTTCGCCTTCGTTGTATCCGCGCACAGAGTTGGCACCACCTAAGGCAAAGGCTTCGTAGGGAGGCAAATCTCCGAATACGGTGCCGGCTTTGAAGCTAAATGCCAGGGTTTGGGGGCCGGGGGTAAAGTTTGTGTACTTGACTGGTAGATAAAAGCTGTAGCTGGCACGCAGGCGGTTGAGCAGGATGCTGCCGGAACCTACAGGAATTGATTGTTCCATGCCAAATCTGAGCAGGGAACCGCTGGTGGGGCGGAGTGGGTCGTTGCGCCGATCGCGCACAGCACCTGCTTGAATGGTTGTCAAGTCATCGGAACCAGAGTTGCTAAAACTTAGCTGGTTGCCGAGTGCATCCTCGGATTCGCGCCGGCCTTTGCGATCGGTAATTGAGACTCGCTGGTATTGCAAACCGAGTGAAGCTGTCCACTCAGAATCTGCAAAAGGATCGCGCGACAAGGGACGGGTAAAATTGATGCCGCCACCGGTGCGGACGATGCGGGGTCGATCGTCATTTGCCAATCTGACTTCCCTCTCGCCGCCGTCAAAAATCACGCTGATCGATCGCCTTCTAAAAATATTAGCCGTGAAAGAAGTTCGGTAAGGATCGCCCGCAATCCAGGGATCGGTAAAACTCAAGTCAAACAGGGTTTGGCGTTCCCCGATTTGTACTTCAGCCCCCAATTTTTGGTTCCTACCGTTCAAGTTTTGCTGCTGGTAACTCACCGTACCGAACAAACCCGTCGCGGAACTCAAACCCGCACCCGCAGCCAGAGAACCTGTATTTTTCTCAATGACGTTGACAATTACCCTTGCCTTGCGGGGGTCAGTCGTTCCCGGTTCCAAAGCAAGCCGCACGTCTTCAAAAATCCCCAAACCAAACACTCGCCTCAAATCTCTTTCCGCCTTGGTGCGGTTAAAGATGTCTCCCGGCTTGAGTTGTACTTCGCGGGTGATGACATAGCGGCGGGTGTTACCTCCGATCGTCTGACCGGTCGCATCCGTTGCCTCTCCCTCCTTGTTCAGGAAGCGGACATCAACGGATTCGATCTGGCCTTCTGCCACTACCAAGGTGACAGTGCCGTCGTCTGCTACTTGTGGCGCATCAGTAATTTGGCCCAAAACATAGCCGTTTTCTTGATACCAGGCATTAATTTTTTTCACTCCCTCCTCAAAGCGGCGGAGGTTGAGAATTTTGCCGTACTGATCGCGGAAGCTATCGTCAATTACGCTTTGGGGCAGCACTTGCTGACCGGTGATTGTCACTCCCCGCAGCACCGGATTTGGCTGCACGATAAAACTCACCCGCACGCCTAAGGGGGTGTCTTCCGGGACTGCACGCACGTTTCTGAAAAAGCCGGTGGCAAAAATGGCGTTGATGTCTTGTTGCAGTTGGCTGCGGTTGGTCGTGCGTCCCGGTTGGGTGCTGATGACTCGGTAAATCTCGCTTGCCAGGTCTCCGGTTGCCCCGGTAACGGTAACTTCGGCAACTAGCACTTGCGGTTCTGCTGCCCCGGCTGGTGCGGGGGCTGGTCTGGGCTGCGGTGTTCCTGGGCCCGAGGGCAATGTCGGAAGGGTGTTAGCCGGCGGTCTGGTCGGGGCCGGTCTGGTCGGGGCCGGTCTAGCCGGGGCCGGTCTGGGGGGAATTTGGGCGTTTTGGACGATCGCCCCTGATTCATCCTGGGCTGGTTTAGGAGAAACTTGGAGGTCTTGGACGATCGCCCCTGATTCGTCCTGTTTCCGAGGCTCTACGGCAACCCAGGTGGGCGAAACACCCGTCTCCGAGGGGGGGAGCGGGCTAGCCACTTGTGCCTCTGGCAGGGCATTTTGGCTGCTAGAGGCGACGGGATTGGATGCAATCTCCGGTTGGAGTTGCACCTGTGCGGGCGAAACCGGGGTTACTGGGTCTGTGACTCGGTTTGGGGGTTCGCGATCGTCTTCTCCTCTGCGAGGGGCCGCCGCTATTTTTAGGGCTGCCGCTGGGCTGCTGTTAGCGGCTGTGCGGTTTTGAGGAGAATTTTCGGTTAATTCTGGAACGGGGCGATCGGGTAATTCGATCGACGGGGCGGAAGGAACGGCAGCCAAAGCTTCCTCTGTTGATTCAGAGTAGGATGTTTGACCACTTGCCGAATTTGATAATCCGAAGGTTGCTGAGACAGTAAAAACTGCCACCAATACAGCAGATAAACGCATTTTTGTTCACTCTTTTGGGCGATCGCACACACGACATTATTTAGTCATCAGTCATTAGTCATTAGTCATTAGTCATTAGTCATCAGTCGTCTTTGAGCGATCCTTCAACCGCAGATGTCAGACAGATAAACACAGATAAACGCAGATGATTTCAGGGTGTTTTCCGATTTTTGCAAGAGGTCTATTAGTCATTAGTCATTAGTCATTAGTGCGAGTCTCGGAGCTCGCGAACAGCATTAGTCATGAGTCATTAGTTAACTGTCAACTGTCAACTGTCAACTGTCAACTGTTTATCTATCCCCCGCTGGGCTGTCGTAGTGTTCCCCAAATTTTAGACTAAGAGTTCAACCTCCCAGATTCATTTGTGAAGTAAATCTAAAATTTAAAATCGACTGACCGCTAAATAACCACACAAAAATAATTACATAAAGACTCCTTACTAGGCAAGAGTTTCAGTCGAAATTTCGTGTAATTAATTCGGAACTACTACTTACTTAATTGATGACTGTTCACGGCTGATTGCTGACATTAAAGGCAGAAGGGGTACAAACTGTGCAATTCTAGCGCATTTCAAGCCTCTATACTTTCTGAGCTAGAACCCGCTGGAGAACTTGCTGGTAAGCGCTTTCTACCGAGCCCAAGTCGCGGCGGAATCTGTCTTTGTCCATCACGCGCGCGTCGGGGTCAGTTTCTGCGTTGTCCCAGAGGCGACAAGTGTCGGGACTGATTTCGTCGGCGAGGATCAGATTTTGATGTTGGTCGATACCAAATTCCAGTTTGAAGTCTACCAGGGTGATGCCGCACAGGGTAAAAAATTCTTTGAGTATTTCGTTAATTTCACGGGCGGCGATCGACAGTTGCTTTACTTGTTCGGGGGTAGCTAGCTGCATTAACTGCAATCTGCCGCGGGTTAGCAGCGGGTCTCCCAGATCGTCGTTTTTGTAATAAAATTCCACCAGCGGCGGATTGATAATTGTACCGAGGGCGATTCCCGTTTGTTTGCAAAGACTACCGGCGGCAATGTTTCTGACGACGACTTCTAAGGGCAAGATGCCGACGCGGCAGACTCGCATTTGGTTGGGGGCGGGCGTGTCGATGAAGTGGGTGGGAATGCCTTTGGCTTCTAGCATCCGAAACAGGTGGGCGGATATGGCGCAGTTAATTTCGCCTTTGCCGGCGATGCTGCCGCGTTTTTGGGCGTTAAAGGCTGTGGCGTCGTCTTTGAAGTGGGTCAGCAAGATTTCGCTGTCTTCGGTGGAGTACAGGATTTTGGCTTTGCCTTCGTAGAGTTTGCGATCGGCTGACATGGCGATTAATAATATAGATGAGTTTGAGATTTTACCGTAGCTCGATCGCAAATTATACCATTTTAGATGTGAGATTTTAGATAGGGAATGCCCGATCGTGTATAGGTTTAGAGCTTACTTACCACAATACTTCGGACAGTTTTTTAACGGCCGTGTAAGCCGAGAGCGAGTAAGCCCTGCCATTTTTACGCATTTTCTGAAACTTAGGGCTGAACTTAAACATTGAAAAAATAGTCCAGCATATGGTCAGTAAGGGTTTCGGAGGCTCGACTAGATCTAAAACTGTCCGAAGTATTGTTACCAGAAAGAATTGGATTAAAGCCGGAACCCTTGTAGGGAGAAATTAAAATCAGACTATTCATTACTTCAATCCTCGGACTTCTGCGTAGAGGTCGCTCTCTGGGGGTCAACTGTCAACTGTCAACTGTCAACTGTGGAAGCCTCCAGATATATACTGCGATCGGCCCAGGCATAAATGATTCTTGACAAAGCACAATAGAGATTAGACCTGCTGGGTTCGCGATCGGTGCTGAATGAAGCTCACCATACAGACTGGCGCTTAAAAAACATCTGTAAAATGGCTGATTTATGGAAGACAAAAAAATTCATATCCTCTTGGTAGAAGATGATGAGGTGGATGTGATGAACGTCCGGCGAGCGTTCAAAAAAAATAACATTGTTAACCCCCTCTACTTGGCTGCAAACGGATTAGAAGCTCTGCATATATTGCGCCAAGAAAGCAAAACAGAGCCTGCAATGCCTCAAGCACGCCGATTGATTTTGCTCGACTTGAATATGCCGAGAATGAACGGCATCGAGTTTTTGCGAGAATTGCGGCTGGATGAAAAGTTGAAGTCGATTCCAGTGATCGTCCTCACTACTTCTAATGAAGATAGAGATAAGGTAGAAGCTTATAATTTGAATGTCGCGGGTTATATTCTTAAACCAGTAACTTTTTCTAATTTTGTCGAAGTTATGGCTACCCTCAACAAATACTGGATGCTGAGCGAAATTCCCTAATTTAGAAAAAGTTTAATAGAAAATCTTCAATGTTGCTGTTGTTTTTTCAGAGGTGGATTTATTTTTATTGATTTTTGTATGCCGCCTCTTTTTCGTAGTAATCCCACAATTCGGTTGTTATGGACAAACTTATCAAAATTCTGATAGTTGATGACGATGAAGTCGATCGCATGGCGGTCAAACGCTCGCTCAAGTCTGCTCGGGTTTCGGTAGAAGTTACTGAAGCCGAAGACTGCGCCGATGCTCTGGCAAAATTATTGGTGAGCAAAAGTTCTAGTAGAGCAGCGGCGAAACTCTCCCATCCAGATAAATCTCAACAGTTAAGCGAGGTTGAGGAAACCGAAAATTCGCTGCTATTAAATCAGATATTTGACTGCAAATTTGACTGCGTATTCCTAGACTACCGCTTGCCAGACGGAGACGGACTGACTTTGGTAAAAAATGTACGGGAATCTGGGCTGAAAGTTCCGTTAATTGTACTTACCGGGCAAGGCGACGAACAAATTGCTGTGGAATTGATGAAGGCGGGAGCTTCTGATTATATCGCTAAAGGCAAGATGTCTGCTGAGAGTTTGTCGCGCAGTTTGGAGAATGCCCTTCGCGTTTACCGCGCCGAATCTCAGGCGTTTCATGCCAGTCAACAACTTAAGGAAAGCGAGGAAAGGTACAGGTTAGTTTTAGAGGGAGTGAACGACGGAATTTGGGATTGGGATTTAAGTAAAAATGAGGTTTATTGGAACGATCGCCTTTTGGAAATTATCGGTTTGCCGCGAGAGCAATTTGGCAGCACGATGGATGCTCTCTACAGCCGCCTGCACCCCGATGACAAGGACGGCATCGTCCGGGCGATCGCAGCTCATCTAGAACAAGCGATCGACTACAATGTAGAATTCCGGCTGCTGCACTCCTCAGGAGCTTACCGCTACTGCACTTCCCAGGGCAAAGCCCAGCGAAATTCCCAAGGAAAAGCGCTGCGGATGGCCGGCATGATTAGCGATATTACCGATCGCAAACAAGCCGAAGACGCGCTAGAAAGAGAACGGCAGCAACTGAAACAAATTATTACCTGCGTGCCGGTAGCAATGGCGATGTTCGATACCCAAATGCGCTATTTAGCTAACTCTCACCAATGGCTGACTCAATTTAATTTTGAGTGGCAGTCCCTGACAAATCTCAGTCATTACGAATTGTTTCCAGATACGCCAAACCGCTGGAAAATGATGTATCAAGAAGTGTTAAAGGGTGAGGTAATTTCTGTGAGCGAAGATGCTTGGGAACGAGCAGACGGCTCTGTTATATACCTGCGCTGGGCAGCTCACCCTTGGTACAATCCCGACGGCCAAGTGGGGGGAATGGTAATGGTAGCCGACAAGATTAATGAGTTGGTGGAAGCCCGAGAAACTGCCCTAGAAGCGAGCCGGGTAAAGTCGCAGTTTTTGGCGAACATGAGTCACGAAATTCGCACTCCGATGAATGGCGTTTTGGGCATGGCTCAATTGCTGCTGCGCGCTCCTCTGGAACCAAAACAGCGGGAGTCGGCTCAGACTATTTACCGCAGTGCTGAACATTTGCTGAGCGTGATTAATGATATCCTCGATTTTTCTAAGATAGAAGCCGGAGAAATGCGGCTGGAAAAGGCGGATTTTGATTTGCATAGCTGCCTGGAATCGGTGATAGAAATGGTGGCACCTTTGGCTGAGGAAAAAAGTCTTGAATTGGATTTTTTAATTGACAGTGCGGTGCCTAAAAAGTTGGTGGGCGACTCGGGCAGGTTGAAGCAAATATTGCTCAATTTGACGGTAAATGCGATCAAATTTACCGATCGCGGCCAAGTCTTAGTTCACGTGACGGTGAAACGGAGCAACGGATTTGCAGACGGCAGACAAGGAGAAAATTTGCTATTTTCGGTGCGCGATACTGGCATTGGAATTTCGCCGGAAGGGCAGACAAAACTGTTCCAATCTTTTTCTCAGGTAGACGCTTCTCCAACTAGGGCTTACGGCGGGACGGGTTTGGGTTTGGCTATTTGCAAGCAGTTAGTCGAAATGATGGGAGGTGCCATTGGGATTCGCAGTTTTCTCGGCAACGGTTCGACATTTTGGTTTGCTGTACCTTTGGAAAAACAGTTGCAAGTTGAGCCTCAGACTGCCGAACTTGCTCTTAAGAAGCTGTTAGTAGTCTCGGGAAGCGCTTTGAAGAGGGCGGCGGTGCGATCGCTCGCTCAAAGGTGGGGCGCCCGCTGCTACGAAGCAGAAAGCGCTGCTGCTGCTTTGACTTGGTTGAAAAATGCCAATAGCAGCATTTCTGGGCATTCAGAGGAAGGCGAAAAAAGCTGCGATGCGGTGCTGGTGGACTTGCAAATGCCGGATTTGGATGCTGAGGAATTTGCCCGGAAAGTGCGATCGACCTCGACATTTGCCTCGTTAATCGCCATGACTGCTTTGCGGGAACAGCCGAAAGCTGAAGCACTTTGCTGTCATGGTTTTAGCGGCTATTTAATCGAGCCGGTGCGGCCTTCCCGCTTGCTTGAAGCTTTGCTGGCATCGGTTAAGGGAACGGGAGACTTTGACAGCTTGGAGGCTGCTAATACTTGCAAATTGCTAGGAGTTAATTCTCGATATGTTACTTCCAATTCACCCTCATCTCTGAGAATATTGCTGGCGGAAGACCACCCGATCAATCAACAAGTTATTGTCGAACAGTTGACAGCTTTAGGCTATCATGCTGACTGCGCCTCCAACGGTCAAGAAGCGCTAGACTTGCTGGCACAAAAAAGCTATAATTTGGTGTTGATGGACTGTCAAATGCCAATACTTGACGGTTATGAAACGACAAAAAAGTTAAGGGAGCGAGAAAAGGGCGATCGGCATACTTTTGTGATTGCTTTAACGGCTCACGCTATGCCGGGAGAACGAGAAAAGTGTCTGGCGGCGGGGATGGATGATTATCTCAGCAAACCTGTAGATTTAGATACTTTGGCCGTGGCGCTGAAAAAATATGAATCCCAAAATGTTGAGTTTAAAAATAAGTATGGAGTTAAAAGTATTAATTTGGTACAAAATCCTCAATTAGAAACAAATTATCCAGAAGTTTTGGAAGCAGCAATGCCTGTGGCTGTGCCGGCACCAAGGGCGATTCCCTGCGGGATAGCTTCGCTTCACGAACTGCAAGCTTGGGAACACGCAGACTGCGACGGACTGTTCGACCAAAGCAGATTGCAGCAACTCGGACAGGTTAATGTCAAATTGCCCGAGCGACTCTTGCAAGCATTTGTGGGAAATGCACAAGCTGATGTGGCTGCTGCCAAAATAGCCGCAGAAGCTAAAGATTGGTCAACTGTGGAATATCAAGCTCACCGTCTCAAGGGAACTTCTGCAAATGTGGGAGTTGCTCAGATGTCGGATTTAGCAGCACAATTGGAGCATCAGGCGCGAGGCTTTCAATCTCAACCGCCAGCTTCGGGATTGTCAACTATTGAGAGGGTTGAAAGCATATTAGCGAGTTTGTCCAGTCATTTAGCCAGAGTTCAAGAGTTTGTGGAAACTCGAATGTTTGGTTAATATTTAAGTTGTTAGATACGTCGGCAATTATAGTCGGCGATTAAAATCGCACGCCAAACAAACGATGTCCGCGACTCGACTTCGCTCGCCGAACACCTCGGCTGACTCAAGAAAACAAGGTAATTTTAACCGCACGGTCTAATTATCTTCAACCCGCGCACCATCCGGGTTTTGTCTGTATAGACGCGGTTTCAACCGCCCAGTCTTTAAGAAAAAATCGATGAGTTAACCTATGACTTACGATACCGATACAAACCCTGTTTCACATAGCGAACCATTAGAAAATAATGGAGAAATTCTAACGCCTTTGATGGCTTTTGCTCGGGAAGTTTTATTACATGAAAACAATCCTCTTGCTGGGGAAAGTTATGTAAATGCTGTGCCATGTGCGCCCGAAGAAATCAATGAATTTTCTGTTGATAGTCTGGTGGCCAAAATAGCTCGGTGCTGTCGGGAAAGCAAAATAGGCAAAAAATTACCAACGGCTTTTTACGTTCACGTTTCGGCATTGTCAGCACTCAATCCTGTCTTGGTAATTTACGAAAATTGTGCCAGACGCCATCTCGAAAATATTGATGAAGCAACTTTAGTTAAGTTTTCCCTCAATCAACCTAAAATATCTTATCTTTTTTACCCCGATTTCGATACAGACGCTCACCCTGCTTTACAAACCAGCATCCAAATTAATCTGGAAACAGCGGAAGTTAAATATTTCGATTACAGCAACAGTGAAAATCCCCCGGTTTTGCACCGCAAAGAAACTTTTGTGACACCGGATTATCCCAATTACGAGAAGTTTGCTCGACTGACTCGCTGCGAGGAAGGATGGGGACTGCTGGACAATACAAGCGCGATCGGCACTCGCGATGGTTGGCTTAAATATTTGGGATATTGCGGTGTTGAAATCCACGATCATGCTGTTGTCGAGCGTTTGAAACAGGAGAATAGCGAGTTATCAATTCCCAAGATTGAGCGGCACAAAGCTGCGATGGTACGCAACTCTATTTCTAAACCTGTGCGTCTAGTTTTGGAATCTGATTTGTTTGTTGATGGAATGACTTTTTTTGATTACGGCTGTGGCTACGGTGGCGATGTTAAATATATTGCCCAAGAGGGTTATGTTGCTGCGGGTTGGGACCCATACTATCAGCCGGATACTCCGCAAATTGGTGCGGATATTGTGAATATTGGTTATGTAATTAATGTGATTGAATCTTTGGCGGAACGCCGAGAATCTTTGCTAAATGCTTGGGAATTAACTAAGAATTTATTGGTGGTGGCGGCTCAGGTTTTGATTGATGATGGCGATAGAGGTCAAATTGCTTACGGGGATGGGGTGATCACTTCTCGCAATACTTTTCAGAAGTATTACGAGCAGGAAGAGTTGAAGGTTTATATCGATCAAGTTTTGAATGTTGATGCGATTCCTGTGGCTTTGGGGATCTATTTTGTGTTTCGGGATGCGGCGGAGGGTGAGGGTTTTCGGGCTTCTCGGTTTCGATCGCGCTTATCGACTCCCAGAGTGCGATCGCAAGTCAAGCGCTTTGAGGATTACGAGGAAATGCTGGCTCCTTTGATGGCGTTTGTGAGCGATCGCGGCCGCCTCCCGGTGAAGGGCGAATTAGCCGAAGAAGCGCCAATCAAGGAAGAATTTCACAGTTTTAACCGCGCTTGGCGGGTGATTTTGCAAGCAACGGATGCGGATGATTGGGAGACTATCGCCGACAAGCGCCGCCAGGATTTGCTAGTATATCTCGCTCTCAACGGTTTAGGCGATCGCCCTCCGATGCGGCGGCTTCCGGCTCAAATCCGCAATGACATCAAGGGTTTGTTTGACAGTTATCACAGGGCTTGCACTTTGGCAGATTTAATGCTATATAGCCTGAGCAAACCGGATATTGTGGCGGACTGTTGCGAGGATAGTGCGATCGGCTACAAACAACACGGTTCCCTTTCGGTTCACGTCTCTGCATTAGAAGAACTAGACCCTTTATTGCGACTCTACGAAGGCTGTGCCAACCGGACAATCGGCAGACTTGACGGCGCGACAATCATCAAATTTTATGCTAATAAACCGAAAATTTCCTATTTATTTTATCCCGATTTTGATACCGATCCACATCCAGTTCTTCACACTTCCATGCACATCAATTTGCGCGGTCTTTCTGTCGGCTATCAAGACTATTCTAATTTGTCTAATCCGCCAATTTTAGTTAGAAAAGAAGCTTTTGTATCATCTAGTTATCCGCATTATCAGAAGTTTGCGAAGCTCAGTCGCCAAGAGGAAAAGTTGGGAATTTTTGATAAGTCCGGTGGATTTAAGGAGCGGGAATTGCTGAACAGTTTGGAGGAAAGTTGCGTCAAAATCAAGGGTCATCGCTTGTTTTGGCGATCGGATTCCGACCCAGAAAAATTGAAAATGCTGCAAACAACTGCGTCGGAACGTCATCAGCAAAAGATTGAGGTTAATGCGGGAAAGAGTGAAGGAACCGCAGAGGACACAGAGAGCACAGAGGATGGAAAAGAAGAGGGAGAGGAATAGGAATAGTCATGGAAACGGAGTATGATTTTAGTCGAAATGAGGAGACGGCTTGGCCTTAGTCCCTACAATTAATCACGGTAGGGACTAAGGCCAAGCCGTCTCCTCTTATCATTCCGGTGTAACCGGAATTGATATGACATCGGTGCAACCGGAATTGATATGACATCGGTGCAGAGATTCAAGAATATGCCGCAAACAACCCGGTTTCCGATCAAAACCCTACATCAAATCAAGAGATATTGACGAAACCGGGTTGTTTATCCCAGCGGATAAGTTCCTAAGTAGATGAGCAACCAAGTCCTAAATACTGATGAAATTTTCTGCTGTCAGGCTGGCTGGTGTAATTTGAGATTGTCCTGTTTGTAGATTATTCACACGAGCGATCGTCCGCCCCGTTGATCTGAGTGTAATCAGTAGATCGCGATCATTGTTAATAGCGATTGCTCCTGACCACGGAGCAAACTGTCTGTCAAGTAAATCATTATTTGCCCGATTATTAGCAACCTCTCTTGGTATAGTTGAGATTTGTAGGTCGTTGAACGATAAACCACCGCCAAGAGCAATCTTGTCTTCACCGAGAACGAAGTCAAATAAGTGATCGAAAGAGTTGGTAGCTAGCTCATTTTGAACCACAAAGGTGTCTCGTCCGGGGCCACCTGTCAAAATGTCAAACCCCCCATCACCAGACAAGAAATCGTCTCCATCACCTCCAGAGATCCGATCGTTGTCTCGTCCGCCAAACATTCGATCGTCACCTCGATCGCCAGTCAGATCGTCTGTGCCAAGATTGCCGAAAATCAAGTCGTTATCCAATCCCCCGGAGAGCTCATCTCCATCTTGGCCACCATAGATCGTATCGGAACCTGCCCCGCCCCGTAGCGTGTCACGGCCAAGATTCCCGAACAGCTCATCATTGCCACCAAAGCCATTGATGAAGTCATTGCCACCGAGGCCAAAGGTGCGACGACCATTATCAGTGTCAGTGATAACATCATCACTATCCGTACCCTGTGCATTGGGGTCAGCAGAAATGTTGATCCGAGCCATTATTTCTCAATTGTTTAAGGTTGAACGGATACATCCTAACCGATTCGGTGGACGAACCAAGACATCTGTACGATCCCAGGAATCGCCAATGCCGATCGTGGTTCAAGTCTTTGAAGGAGGCAACGTAGAACTCCGCAAAGTAAATATGGTCTAAGAAATCACTGCACCAGACCGTACTATGATAACGTATTGACATTGTAAATACATTTTACCTATACTAAGGAGTATGAATGTATACTTCATGCTCAATGGCATTACCTTTGTATGGGATGACGGAAAAGCGCGGATTAATCCCCTAAATCATGATGGGATTACTTTTCAACAAGCTGCTGAATCCTTCTTTGACCCATTTCTAGTTGTCGTTGATGCCAGCCGCAATGACGAAGCGCGTGATGCTGTGATTGGGCTAGATAGTCGGTGGAATCTATTGTATGTGGTTCACATTGAGCGTGAAGAGAATGTCATTCGGATTATTTCAGCACGTAAAGCAACTCGTCAGGAGAGAGCAGAGTATGAAGGTTGAAGCATTAAAGCAACGATTAGACCGAAACCGTCCAATGACTAGCGTGACTATCCGTATGCCCGAAGATGTTGTGGAAGACCTGAAGAAAGTTGCACCATTGTTGGGTTTTTCGGGTTATCAGCCATTAATTCGTGCTTATATTGGTCAAGGTTTGCGCGTTGATTTAGAACGATTTGAGAGCGAGACAGTGACAGCCCTAGTCGCAAGTTTGAAGCGTCGAGGTGTCAGTGATGCAGTGATTGATGAGGCATTAAAGGAAGTCATTCGTGCTGAGTCCTGTTAATAGAGTAATAGTCATGGAAATGGAAGAATACTTAAAAGTGAGTGAGTGAATTTATTGATTGGCAACATCCCAAAATTATGGAATGTGCTAAACAAATCGCATCGGGACATGAGACACCAACGGCGATCGCCAAAGCGTGTTTTGAGTGGGTTCGAGATGAAATTCGTCACAGTTATGACTATCAAATGAGTCCTGTTACCTGTCGAGCTTCCGATGTTCTTCAGCACAAAACAGGTTATTGTTATGCGAAAAGTCACTTGTTAGCAGCGTTACTAAGAGCAAATGACATTCCGGCCGGTCTTTGTTACCAGCGGTTGAGTATTGACGATCGAGGTGCGCCTTACTGCTTGCACGGTTTCAATGCTATCCATTTACCTGAAGTTGGCTGGTATCGGGTTGATGCCAGAGGTAATAAAGAAGGAGTCAACGCTCAATTCACTCCACCTCAGGAACAGTTAGCGTTTAAGATTCAGTTTCCATAAGAGGCGGATTTTCCAGCCATATTCTCAAAGCCACTTCAAGTCGTTATAGAAGCATTACAAGGACAGAATACATGGGATGATATGCCTCGCAATCTCCCAGACATTTCGTTGGAGTTCACGAAGAGTTATGGCTTGTGGTGATATAACACAACACGGCATCTCATTACAAAAGTCACTGTCTTATGAACGCAGACGATCGCAAAATGATGCTGACACACTACCACCACATGGCTTGGAATGCGCGTTTGCGATCGTCAACCGGCTCTCCGGTTCTCACTACAATGATCTCAGTATTCGTAACTCTGCTTTCACTCGCTTTAGTGTGGGCCAGCGGAGCGACTAATCGGGGCTCCATTCCCGCATTCAATTCTCTTCCACAATGGGCCTGGTTCGGTGGGGTTTTTGCAGCATACTATCTTGTTGCATCATTGATCGCAATCCCGAAATTAGGTGTGGCGGTGGTTTTTTCATTGGTGATTGCCGGACAGATGATTGCGGCACTTGTCTTGGATTCTACTGGCGCATTTGGTGTTACCCAGATTTCTCTCAGCGTGTCTCGCATCTTAGGAACTGCATTATTGCTGATTGGAGTAATCCTGATTCAAAAACAGTGAGAATGCCTAATTTAGACGCACTAAGGAATGAGAATTAAATAACTTATAATTTGATGATTCTTGTGGGATGGGCCAGAAGAGCCCGTCCAGAAAGAACGGGCTCTCCCGCCCATCCCACAAACTTGTGTAAATTATTTAATTTGCGATCCTCAGCGTGGGTGTGACGATTAATCCATCACCTAATAGATTGCGATCGGCGCTGACTTGATGTTGCTTGCTAGCGATCGAGCGGACTAATCACTCCCTACGACTAATGCTTGACCCGCACTCGATCGCGTGCAGGTCTAAATAATAATGCCCGAAATTTTCCACATAACACCACGATTTGGGTGATTGGGCAGAAACTTTCGGTCTAATCAGATAAAATAGGGATTTTAGGCATAAACTTTCGGCTTTTGAACCCATATAGGGTGTTTAGCCAGAAACTTGACAATCAGCCTAAACGGCCTGTAATATTAGATATACCAATCCTAAATGATTTGCTGGCATTATACGCTAGTAAAACGCTTACACTCCAAAGGTTCTGGCATCCATCAATTTTTCGACTGATTTAGGGCTGCTATAGTTAGGTTTTATCTGTTTTGAGGAAGGATTATAACTATGTCTGATTACCAAATTGAGAATGTTGTCCTTGGATTTGCAACTAATCTAAATCCAGAGAGACTAGAGGTATTTGCAAAAACTCTTCGTAGCGTTTATGCTCCTCAAGTATGCGACTTAGTAATCTGCACGAATAATGTTAACAATCAGCTTTGTCAAATAGCCAAAGAGTATTCGGTAACATTTTCATACACTCCAAATACCTATTCCTTTAGTGTAAATAAGTTCTCGAAGCTTCTAAATAGAAGTATACTCTACCCAACAAAATGGCTAGCACTATCAACTCAAAATATACCGTCATTAAGAGTTATATTTTACGAAATGTACGTTCAACTATTGAAGCTATGGCATCATCCTCATTTTGTCCGGTGGTTCAGTTACAGAGACTTCCTAAAAACGAATCCACAGTATAAGAAAGTCTTTATGTCAGATGTAAAAGATGTAGCTTTTCAGTCACCCTTTTTTGATGAGGTAGATTCCTCAGAATTACACTTTTTTAAGCAGGATGTCCAATATGGAGGTGACGATTACTGGGATACAAAGTGGTATGGCGATAGCTACGGTTCCAAGGCTTTGCAAAAGGTGGTAGGCAAACCAGCTATTTGCATTGGCACAATTATGGGAAGCTCCAAGGGAGTCGATGCTTTCCTTGAAGTTCTATGTGCAGAAATTTTGAAAACTCCCTTTATTGGTATCGAGCAATCAGTCTTTAATCATCTTTTCTATACTGATGGGTTTAATAATATTCCGTTTGAAGTTCATGAAAATGCCGTAGGCCCTGTACTAACAATTGCTGGCGAATCCTTGAATCGCTTTAAAGTTTGTCCTGATGGAGTATTCACTGTAGATGGGAAATTGGCTTCGGTCATACATATGTATGACAGACATCAAGAAACTTTCGATTACTTCTCTAGACTATTGGGATACGAAATCAAACAGGAAGGTCTAGCGAAATGATCGAACTTATTCTCTGTATAAGGGTATAATTTTTGTGTTGATGCGCGATCGAGGTATTCTGGAAGCCTTGACCACTGATAGACACTTTGACCAAGAGGGTTTTACTCGTCTGTTGCGATCGGCAGACTAACACTAATACACGCAGAAACTCTCTTTGGTCGCGAACAACCAGCGGTTGGGTACTTCGCTTTCATCAGCGTACACCATTTCAACGATCGCACCACAATGATGAATTCAATTGCCTATCGACCTCCGCAGCTTGGGGACGAACAAGAAATTAGTGCTTGTATGTGGGCTTCTGCGGATCTATGGGAGCTCACAGATGGAACACCAGAAAGCGTTGCCGAATGGAAAAAGATTTCTGACCTAGAAGAATTAAGAGCAAGAATCTTTAGTAGCGAGAAAAAGCTAGTCGCTACATGGAATGGGATAGTTGTTGGTTTTATTGCATTTCGGAGAGGGAATCATCTGTCGTTGTTGTTCGTCCGCAGAGAATTTGCTGGGCAAGGAATCGGTAGAGAACTATTCAACAGAGCTTAGGCAGGCAAACTATTTATATTGTGCCTGCGTAAGTCCTGTTAAATTAAGCAAACTTAATCTTCAAATAATCATCCTCCATCTTCGCCCCGGAAGGTTGCAGTGCAGCTAAAGCTTGCGGCAATACCATATTGCGGCGGTGATTCCCAATCCGAACATTCAACTCATCACCAGTTTTGCTCAACTGAATCTGATCCTTAGCAATTCCCGGCAAATACAGTTCTAGAACATATTGATTGTTGTCCTGCACAATCCTAATCGTATTTTCTGTGTAATAAACTTTGCTGGGATCTTCGTCTTTGTAAAGCGTTTCTTTCAAGCGTTCCAAGGCTGGCAAACCGCACATTTCTTCGGAATAAAGCGGCACTTCTTTCACTGGTAGCGGCCGGAAGTTCTCGTGAATTTCCTGCTTGTACTGCTGCTGGTTTTCTTTCCAGCGCTTGAAAAAGGGATCGGTTACTTCTTCGGGAATAATCCGATTTGCTACGATTAAATCTGTGGCAACATTGTACAAACTCAAATAAGCGTGGGCGCGCAAAGACTCTTTAATTACCATTTTTTCGGGATTAGTAATTAACCTGACCGAAGTTACAGTATTGTCAGTTAAAATCTTTTCCAGAGCTTCGATTTGCTCGTAAAATTCATAAGGTGCATCCATCACCTCTTTGTTCGGCAAAGAAAAGCCCGCAATTGGTCTAAAAATTGGTTCAACTAAAGGTCTGAGGGCGGCTGATATGCCTTGCAATGGCTTGTAAAATTTTCTCATGTACCAGCCGCCAACTTCTGGCAAACTCAAGAGCCGCAATGCTGTGCCGGTGGGAGCAGAATCGATAATTAAAACATCATATATTCCCTCGTCGTAATGCCGTTTCATCCGCACCAAACCGAATATTTCGTCCATTCCCGGCAAAATGGCTAGTTCTTCAGCTTGTACGCCATCAAGTCCCTGGGCTCTCAAAACTTCACTAATGTAGCGTTTTACTGCTCCCCAGTTGCCTTCTAATTCTCTGAGGGCATCCAATTCTGCTCCCCACAAATTGGGTTTTACGAGTCGGGCGTCGTGTCCGAGTTCCATGTCGAAGCTGTCGGCCAAGGAGTGGGCGGGATCTGTGCTCAGCACTAGGGTTTTGTATCCCAATTCGGCGCATCGCAGCCCTGTAGCAGCGGCTACGGAGGTTTTCCCGACGCCGCCTTTTCCGGTCATTAAGATTAAGCGCATTGATTTTTGAGCTCGCCTGCAAGTTCTGTTTACTTTTTCTATTGTAACGGAATGTAACTTTATGAGACTGAGGCTACCAAATATCAGTCTGTGGGGTACTGGTGGGGCGTCGGCTGGGGCGGCTGGGGTGTCGCTTAAAGGCTTGAAATATGATAGGGGGCGATGATAAATCTTGTGAAGGGCGATCGCGCTTAACATCAAATGCTGTATTAGTATTGTTTGCGATCGCATTTTTCAAAACAAATAGCAGAGTATTAGTAGGGTGCGTCGCGTGCGAAAAATCCCTAAGAAAAGATCGACAATCTAATGGCGACGCACCTTGTCCCATTTGTGGGAGTCGTGCCACACAAAATTTATTGAGCATATTTAAATAGATGGTTGTGTTCCCACCCGATGTGTTCGGTGCGTCGCTATCAGATTGTCGGTTAAGTTTAGGGATTTTTCGTGCGCGACGCACCCTACAGATAATGTTGCTGATTCTTTCTTTGTGTAAAAGGCCGGAAAGCCTGTTATTGAAAATTGAGAATTCTTAAGAGATTCCTAAAGATTGAATCAATAATTTACTGTAGGGTGCGGATGGTTGTACCTTCGCCAGCGAACCAAAAATCTCTTTTCCGCCGAAGATAACTAATGTCTTTTGTTTAGAGCGAGGTTCTTGACTCAACACTTGTGAATGAACGGACAGAATGCTATCTGAATCAAAACGATAGAAATAGTGCAAGTCGCCACAAAGCCCTTCTTCAATATCCTTGAGATTAGGAAAAAGTTCTCTAGATGAACGCGGTTCGTGACCGATTAAAATTAGTTGATCTGATATTTCCATTTTGTTAATATCGATTAGATACATGAGCCCTTCATCAGTATTAACTAGAATGCGATCGTCTGATAGGTAGCACATATAGTAGCCAAAACCGTCATCTGCATGAGGCCATTGGCATATTCCAAGTAGATTACACTCGGGAAAACTGAATCGGCTGATTTGTCGCCCACAATCATGTACAACCACAAATTCGCCACCCGCAGGATGAAATTCTGGAGGCGCTGTGTCATAGTGACAGGGAAATTCCACGGTGTGGATTGTCGTACCATCATCATAAAGCCAGTAGATTTGCTGTCCGCCCTGACCCTCAGCAGCCGAAATAGCTAAAATTTGATTTTCTGGGTGCGGGTGAAACGAGAAGCAACTCGATCCAAAAGGATCTTCGAGCAAAACTTTTCGCTGGATTTGCCATGAATTGGTATCGCGAATTTGAATTTCTACTTCCTCGCCTTCAATTACTTTCATGCACCAAAAACGCAAGCCGTCTACATCAAACCAGCAGTCCTCAAATCCATTATCCCTAGAAGGATTAGGTAGCTGTTCTTCAAAAACTAGCTCGTTTTCTGCTGTCACAATTGCTAGATGATTGCCATTTGCCATAATTGCCGCTAGCAAGTCGCCTTTGGCGCTAATGGCTAAGCAGCTAATTTCGTCTGGAAGCTGGTATTCGTATTTTGGGGAAAAGTTGCGATCGAGTAAAGTGACTTTTTTGCGATCGCCGCTGACGAGCGTCGCCAAGTCGGAATTAATGGGTTGAGTTATGTATGAGAACGACCAGTCAATTTGTCTTTCATTTTTTGGTAAAATCAGCATAAAGATATTTCGAGAATTTTAAGTCGGCATAATGTCGTCAAGTTGCAATTGTAAATTGGGAAATAGATAAGAAGAAATCGGCTCTCCCAAGCGATATTGTTGCTGCTGGTAAACTCCATTAACCAACTGGCAGACTGTGAAAGTAGGTTGCTTGGGAGAGCCGATAAATTGCAAACCCCCCAAGCCTCGAAAGTCCACAATCCAATATTCTGCAATCTTCAAAAAAGCGTATTCTTCCACTTTTCTGGCATAATCATCTTGCCAATTAGTGCTGACCACTTCGGCAACAAGCTTAATTGTACTATCTTTACAAATCACTGGTTCTTTTTGCCAAAGGGGTTCACTACCAAGTTCTGCTTTATCTAAAACAACTACATCAGGACGCAGTGCTGTGGCCTCAGCGTATAGCGGTTTTATTAAACAAGTTTTTGGAACCAACCAATTGAATCGATCGCGAAAAATTTCTACGTAAATTCTACCAGCAATACTACCTGCAACCGCTTCGTGAGGACCAGTAGGTTCCATGTCTCTGAGTTCTCCATCAATGAGTTCATATCGTGTATTATCCCCATATAGGGCAATAAACTCCTCAAAGCTAAGTAGTTTGGATGGGGTGTATGTCATAGGTTCTTTCTTAATGAGATGTAGCTTAATTAAAAGTTTTGCGTGCGGGTAGGGAGTAGAGTTCTGCTAAGTTTATTATACTCGCTCGATTCTAAGTTTATTAGACATCTCCAAAAAACCTTATCAAGAACAGGCAGGATGCCTGTTCCACATTAATTATTGGAGATGTCTATTATACTCGCTCGATTGCATGACCGTCTATGAGGCAGGGGTTTAAACCCCTGCCGGACTGCGGTAAAGCGCGTATTTGCTGGCACTAAATTATCATCAATTCGTAGTTTTCTCCCCCGCCTTCTGCACGGGAACAGCAACCGCTTGCGGTTTCTTCTTCGCCCCAAACATCCCGAAGAAGTCGTGCAGCAAAATATAAAAACACGGAATAATAAACAGCGTCAGCAGCGTCGCCAGCGACAAACCAGAAAATACGACAACTCCCAAAGGTTGCAGAAACTCCGAACCTTCTCCAATCCCCAAAGCGAGGGGGAATAAACCCAAAACTGTGGTAATAGTTGTCATCAAAATCGGACGCAAACGTTGAGGTGCCGCCCTGACAATTGCTGTCGCGCGATCGACCTTTTCGTCTTCCCGAATTTGGTTGGCTAATTCTACCATAATAATGCCGTTATTCACGATAATTCCTACGAGCAAAATTGCCCCGATCATCACCGTCGCCCCGATCGCAGTTTTGGTCACGTACAGCCCGAAAACACCCCCAGCCAACGCCAGCGGCACTGTCAGCAAAATCACCAGCGGATCGACTAGAGAATTGTACTGTACCGCCATCGCGACAAACACTAAAAAAGTCGCCAATCCGCCCAAAAGTTTCAGAGAAGTTTGCAATTGCTGGTTGGTTTCCGCAGCCGAACTCGGCACAATTGTAACTCCTGGTGGCAGCTTTATTTCTGATAAAACTGCATCGACTTGTTTGACAGCATCGCCCAAACTTGCACCGCGATTTAAGTTTCCCACAACTAAGAAAACTTGCCGCTGGTTGAGACGCTGAATTTCTCCCGGCGCTTGGCCGATCGCAATTTTTGCCACATCGCTCAAACGGACGATGCTATTATTGCCAGATAAGGGAATTTGTCCGAGTTGGGCGATCGATTTGACAGAAGTGCGATCGAACTGCACGCGCACGTCTACCAAACGGTTTCCCCGCTGCACTTGAGTCGGAACAGAACCTTCAATTGCTGTTTGAACCGTCTCCCCAATGTCTCGGGCACTGAGCCCGTACAAAGAAGCTCTTTCCCAGTCAGGACGGATTTGCACTTCCGACTGCGGCGCGTCTCCATCCGGCCGAAACCGCGCTAATTTTACCTTTTCATCCAATTCTTTTAATATCTTACGGCCTGCTTCTTGCAATGATTTTTCGGTTGGGCCCTGAAGTATGACATCAATTTCGCCGCCCCTGACTGGGGAATTCGTTAACACTAAACCCCTGATTCCCTCTGGGACTAAGCGCAGGCGAGTGCCTTTTGGAACGTCTATTTTCCTTAATTCCTCAGTCATTCTTTCCGTAAAGGCGATCGTATTTGTGCCTTTTTTCAGCGTAATCGTGCTGCTTCCCCGGAGCAAATTCTCGATCGTATTGTTGCCGAACAGCAGCCCTCCGGCTGTGGTTAAAGTATACTCGGTTTCTGGCTGTGCGAGCAGCAGTTTATCGGCGGCTGCAACTACTTTTTGATTGGTTTCCAAGTTAGTACCGGGAGGAAACAAAGCAAATAATCGGGCTTGGCTGGTATTGATTCTTGGCAATATTTCCTGGGGAATTTGACTTGCCATCACCCAAGTTCCGCAGCCTAAAATTATAAAAGCCAGTGGAATGATAATTAAGCGCAAACCCAGCACTTTTGACAGCACCGCACCGTAAGCCCGCGTGCCGTTTTCAAAGCCGCGGTTGAAATGTTTTATCGGCCCGAATTGACTGACGCCGCTAGAATAAGACATTCCCATCAAGCGAGAAGTCAGCATCGGTACTACAGTTACAGCTACTAGCAAAGATGCTGCTACTGCAAAGCAAATTGTCAAAATTAATTCGCTAAATAGCAGGGAAAAGAAGCCGCCAATCAGCAAAAATGGCAGCACCGATACTAAGTTCGCCGCCGTGGAAGCAACCATTGCTGATTCTACTTCTTGACTTCGCATTACCGACTCTTCTATTGTGAGTTCTTTGCGATTTTTGATTTTGCCTTTTTTGAGGTCGGGGTTGCTGTTTAAACCGACTACAATATTTTCTAAAATAACTACGCTGGTGTCAATTGCCTGACCGATTCCCAAGGCTAAACCGCCCAAACTAAACAAGTTCAGCGACAAGCCGAACAGCCGCATTAAAATAATCGCAGCTAAAGTACACAGGGGAATAGTCAGAGAGATAATCAGCGTTTGTCTGAGGGAACCTAAAAAGAACAAAACGGCGATCGCAGCCAAGACGGCCCCGGAAATTCCCGCATTCGCTACATCGGCTAAGGAATTGCGGATAAAGCGGGATTCGTCTAAGGTAGTAACTACTTTCATATCTGCCGAAATCAAGCCCGCTTTCTGCATTTCTTTGAGGCGATTTTTTACGCCGTCTACAACAGTAATTGTGTTGGCGTCCGGCTGTTTCAAAATGCTGATTTTAACGGCGGGTTTTTGATTGAGAAAAACTTTGACTCGCTGTTCTTCTGTGCCGTCGTTGACTTTGGCAAAATCGCGCAGGTAAACTCGTTTTGGCGGGTTGGAACCGGATATTTGAAAGGAAAGGTTGTTGATTTCGGCGGCTGTTTTAAATCGACCGATTGTGCGAGTCAGCGGTTCGTTGGATTCTTGGCGCAGTCGGCCGCCGGAAGTGTCTAAATTGCGATCGCGCAAAGCACTAAAAACATCGTTAAGATTAACTCCTAAACTTTGCAGCCGGTTCAGGTCAATATTAACTTGAATTTCTTCTTGAACGCCGCCGGAAACGTCAACGGAAGCTACTCCGGGAATTACATTAATTTCCCTGGCTAATTCGTCATCGGCGAATACTCGCAAATCTACGCCTTGGCGCGAGTCTGAAGTCAGCGCAAATTCGTAAACCGGCTGTTGGGAAGGGTCAAATTTAAATAGAGTGGGGGATGCAACGGTATCGGGAAGTCGGTTGCGAATGCGGTTGACGGAGGCTGTGGCGTCGTTGAGGGCTTGGTTGATATCTCCGCCGGGTTTGAAGAATAAATCGACGCTGACTTGTCCTTCGCGGGTGCGGGAAAACACTTGCGTGACTCCTTCTGTGGCGGAAAGTCCTTGTTCGAGGGGGCGGGTAATTTCGTCAACTGCGACTTCTGGGGAGACTCCCGGTGCGTCTAGGCGCACGCTGATGCGGGGATAGGTGATGGAGGGTAGCAAGTCAACGGGCAGTTGGGTGATGTAGAAAATGCCCACTACGACGATCGCCAATGTCAGCATTATAGTGCCGATGTGGCGGCGGATTGAGATGCTGCTAATGCTGAATCCGGGTTTGTCGGCTGTCATGCGATTTTAGATTAGAGATTTTAGATTAGACTATTGGGGATTATTCGATTTTAGATTGAAAAGTTTAGGGTCTCACTCAGCCTGCGAAGGCATGAATCGGGGGATTGCGACCAACTTCTTTTCGATCGCATTTTATTGTTGATTGGGAGCGATCGACTATTTACACTCCACTTTTTGCAATTATAATAAAATTCAATAAAATGTAAATAAAGTTTTTTTGAATATTCCTTTAGAGGTAGTCGCCCTCAACCGAAATTGACATAAGTTGCGATCGGCTGTTGAATTTCTGTAAGTTATCGCAAATAGGAACAGGCAAGATGCCTGTTCCACAAGAATGTTTATTGATTGTGGAACAAGCATCTTGCATTATCACAAATAGGGGAGCATCTCAGTTTTGCAAGAAGCATTTTTTATCGTAGTGCTGTCCCCGCACAGCAAAGCTTGTACAAGCTTTGCTGTGCGGGGACAGCACTGTAAATGCAAAACTGAGATGCTCCCACAAATAGCAACAGGCAAGATGCCTGTTCCCTCTTCCTTCTTCCTTAATTTACTGTACTTGACTTCCGTGGGCGCGCGGGTCTGAACTGCTTGTTTTTACAGGGCCTGTGGCGGGAGTAAAATCAGAAACTTGACCGGAAGATTGCGAGTGCGGTATTGGTTTTCCTGCAATTAAAGCCTCTAAATTATCTTCCATAATACTGCGCGGTGTTTCGCCGATCGTTTCAGCAACGCTGCTGCCTTTATTATTCAAATAGACAAAGTGTGGAATGCCATCTACTCGATATTTGCTGATTTCTGGCAGCCATTTGTCATTGTCTACATTCAGCATGACAAAATTCATTGGTTCGGCATATTTCTGTTTGATGGCGCTTAAGTCCTTAGCCATTGCTTGACAGCTACCGCACCAATCAGCGTAAAATTCCATGAGTGTTGGCTTGCCGTTTGTTAAGGCTGTTGCTATCGGTGCGGAGGCTTTTGCCATTTCGGTGAGACTGCTTGATGGCGTTTGAGTTCGCACTCCTAAGAAGAGGGATACTGAAAGGGCGATCGCTGCTAATACGATCAATAAGTTTCTGACGCGCGCGGCGGCATTTATTTCGGAATCTGCGGGTGCAGGAGTTGAGTTGGGCGAATTAAGACTCATAAAATAAATTGGGATCTTATTTCTATGTTTTTATTTTTAATAAACACTTTAAATTATACCACATTTTGAGATAATCAGACCAATCTCATCAAAAAATTGGCTGAGGCCAGTAATTAGAGCAAGTGCGCTAAAACAATAAGATAAGAAAGATTGTGTTTGTAAATTACCGAGGTAACAGTGAAAAAACGGGTAACGCTGACGTTTCCACAACGATCGATCCAAATGCCTGTCACCTATCGACTGGCCAAGGATTTTAATGTTGCAGCCAACATTATCCGCGCTCAGGTGGCTCCGAATCAAGTGGGCAAACTGGTGCTAGAGTTATCAGGGGACATTGACCAACTAGAAGCGGCGATCGACTGGATGCGATCGCAAAATATCGGCGTTTCCCTAGCCAGCAGGGAAATACTCATCGACGAAGATACCTGCGTTCACTGCGGCTTGTGCACGGGGGTTTGCCCGACAGAAGCCTTGACCCTTGACCCAGAAAGCTTTAAACTAACGTTTGCTCGATCGCGCTGTATCGTCTGCGAGCAGTGCATCCCTACTTGTCCGGTGCAAGCTATTTCTACTAACCTCTAAGCCCGCACACAAATTTATCGGGTCAGCCGATTTTAGATTTTAGATTGAATAATTTTAGATTTACTCGTAGCGCCGTGAATCTGGAAGTTTAAGCATGAGTCTAAAATTTTGGAATCGACCATTATGAGTGCCGGCAAGCAAATAACCGTTTTTGGGCGGGGTCATCTTTATGTTGCTTGGTTCCCCTAATTTGTATATCGAATGAAACTAAATTCTTGGTTTTCCTTAACTCTACTTTTTGTTACTTATTTCATTTTTGGCTGGAAATTATCTGAATTTGATATTCCCCCGCACCTGACTTGGTTTTTCGCCGTGGCTGCTGTTTTAGTGTTAGCTATCGCGTTGTCATTCCCGCTGAAGGAGATAAAAAGATGGCTCATGCGCTGGTTTTCGAGTGATAGTGGGGCTTTTATTTCGATTATTGTAGGAGCTTTTTTGGCAGTTATAGTTGTTACCTGGATGCACCTTTTTGTGACGGTTTTAGTCTTGACTTCAGCCGGAGCTTTGGCAAGACTAGATATTCAAATGTTTGGGCACCAAAGATGGCGGACTTTTGCGATATTAGCTACTATTTCTTTAACTGGTTTGGGGGTGGGCGGAGCGATCGAGTTTTTGTCAAGAACAGGCAGGCTAGTATTACCGTAATGCGGAACGGGCAATTCACCCAACCAAATTCTACAACTGGCAATGGGTATTTAGCGCAAAATTATGCGATCGCTCATCAATAAATACATATCGTTTTTTTCAATACCCACCGCCCCCGACTAAGGTCTTCGGGCCTTAATTCTAGCAGTTTTCAAATTTCATGAGGTAGAGCTTCCCAATTACCAATTACCAATTCCCAATTCCCCATTACCAATTAATGAACCTGGAGTGCAACTGAAAACCACTATGGCAATATCAATCTGTAGCGACTGTTGTTCAAAATCTTATTCCCAAGATCCGTAAATCCGGCAGCCAAAAACTAAATCCCAATAAAAAAGCAGCTTTAGGGAGCTGCTCGTCAGAATGCATGAGGTATTGTTTTTAGAATAGGACAGGTTGAATTCGATCGATCTTGGGTTACATTTTTTGATACGAGAGCATTGATGAGTGAATGGACGATCGCAAAATCGTCACACAGGAGGATAACATCAATGCTAATTTTTCCGACAATGAGGTTAGCGTTTAACTGTCCTTGCGCCCTACAGCCCTTCAGCGGTGGGGCCATTTTATTTTTAGAGAGAACTCAATAGCCGACTTTAACGCATCAGACGAGTCTGCCATTAGTTTTTGCACAAAAGCTCCATCGCTTAATCCTCACACTTAATAAAACTTACGCGCCACATTTATTCAAACCCGGTTGATTCCCAAATATTCGGTGGTAAAACCGACACACTCACCCAGAAATCAGTATTTTTACGGAATTCACAAGTCATCAAAAATCGGCTATTTTCCCAGAAACCCGCTTTATGACTGTCTCAATTGATATCAGACTCTGTTTTAGATCCGATCGAGCAACCGAGCCAGAGGGTTAGGACGTTTTTAATTGTCGAAACCGTTGCTTTCTTCTTCCGACTTCCCTCTTCCTTCTTCCTTCTTCCTTCTTCCTTCCTCTAGAACTTTTTTGATTTCCTCGATCGCCCGACGCGCAACTTCTTCAGGCCTTTCGCCTCCTGAAATGCTAACTCGGACATCTGCTTGAGCGTAGAAACGCTCTCGTTCGCTCAAAAGGCTTTGTAGCTTAGATTTGAGGTCTCCCTCCCGCAGTAGGGGCCGAGTGCTGTCCGATCGCAGTCGATCGTACAATTGGTCTACAGGTACATCCAGCCACACCACGATACCGTAATGCATGTTACCCCAATTTTTCGATCGGGCAACAATACCGCCGCCCGTAGCCACGATCGAATTTTGATAAGCAGCCAATTCGCCGAGCACTTTCGTTTCTAATTCCCGAAAAGCCTCTTCGCCTTCGCGATCGAAAATCTCAGCAATTGACTGATTAGCAACTCGCACAATTAGTTCATCCGTATCAAAAAAACGGTATTTTAATTCCCTTGCCAAAATCCGCCCCACCGTGGTTTTGCCCACACCCATCATCCCGACGAGATAGATATTAACTCCCCTCAACAAATCCACCGCCAAATCCTCCAATATTTTGCTATTTTTTCAGGTTAATCGGGCCGTCGCTGGGACGTGAGTCGTCCTCATCAAAGACATCATCCTCATCCAATCCCCAATCATCCTCTGTGTCTGCACTAGGATTTTGGGGTACTTGGGCGCCACCCCCTGGAGGTATGGGATCTTGCGGGGGAACCAGCACTCGATACTCTGCATCGTAGACAGACTCTGTTTGTCCCACCCCCGACTTGCTGGGATCTCGATAGCCATAGGAGTATACTGAGCCAGCCCAAGACTTGCTTTTTGGTTCCTGCTTCGATTCGTAAGCCCTCGGATTTGCTGCTGGAACGTCATTTACCTGCGGTCGATCGGCAAAATCGCGATCGTCCCCCCAATCATCATCGCTGCCGCCAGAGACCGATTTTGAGCCATCTGAAACCCAATCATCTTCATCATCTGCGGCTTGAATAATTGTCGGTTGATTGTAATTCTTGGCAACAGCAGGGTTTGGAGTTTCTGGTTGGAAAGTCTGCGGAGTGTAGCCTGCCGGTGTCCCGTACTCAGTTCGATCGGAAGTTTGGCTATTTTCTGTCTCAAAATCGGGGTCAATCTCCTGTTTTCTGGGAGGAGGAGGAGGCGCGTAAGCTGTTCTCCTGTCTGCTGAGACAGCCTCACGGCTGCGAATGTTGCGCCCGCTGGGAGTTCGTGTTTGAGATAGGTAATTTGAAAAGGAAAGCAAAGCAGAAATCAATAAAGACGTGACAACTCCCGTCCCCATGCTGAGCAAAATCCAGATAGATAAGGGTAAAGCGGGCGATCGAATTCCCAAAAATACCAGCGATAATGCCGGCTCCACATTTTGTAAGGCAAAAATAGTTAGCCCTACCACAATCACGAGCAATAATACAGGACGCATATCAAATTTTAATTGGTAATGGGTAATTGGTAATGGGTAATTGGTAATGGGTAATTGGTAATGGGTAATTGGTAATTGGTAATGGGTAATTGGTAATTGGTAATGGGTAATTGGTAATGGGTAATTGGTAATGGGTAATTGGTAATTGGTAATGGGTAATTGGTAATTGGTAATTGGTAATTGGTAATGGGTAATGGTTATTGGTTATTGATTATTGATTATTGTCAACTATCAACTATCAACTATCAACTGCCAACTGCCAACTGCCAACTGCCAACTATCAACTATCAACTGCCAACTGCCAACTGCCAACTGCCAACTGCCAACTATCAACTATCAACTGCCAACTGCCAACTGCCAACTGCCAACTGACTACTCTTCTTCCTTCCAGCGTTTGAGAGGAACGCAATCAACCCCCAACTGATCTAAAGCCCGAGCCACAACAAAGTCTACCAAATCTTCAATAGTTTGCGGATTGTGATACCAAGCAGGAATCGCTGGCACTATTCTAGCTCCAGCTTCCGCCAACGTAGTTAAATTCCGCAGGTGAATCAAACTAAAAGGGGTTTCTCTAGGTACAAGTACCAATTTTCGCCCTTCCTTGAGCTGAACGTCGGCCGCTCTTTCGAGTAAATCCGAGCTCAAGCCAGCCGCCAACTTGCCTAGTGTACTCATGCTACAGGGAATAATCATCATCCCTTCGGTGCGAAACGATCCGCTAGCAATATTAGCACCAACATCTTGCCAGGGATGACACCGGAGTTTGCCAGAATTGGGTACTCCTGCTTGTTCTCGCCAGAATTCTTCTTGCAAAGTCGGTTCTGCGGGCATTCGGATGTTCTGTTCGCTTTGCCAAACTATGTAGGTAGATTTTGATGCTACCAGTTCGACGGCGCGATCGGCTTCCAACAGATATTTTAAAGTCCGCACGGCGTAAATCAGTCCCGATGCTCCAGTCACTCCTACAATCAGCGGGTAGTTATTTGTCATTTGTTATTTGTTAGTTGTTATTTGTTAGTTGTTATTTGTTAGTTATTAGTTGACTGTGGGAGCATCTCACCTTTTGCAAAAAAGCAATTTCTTCACAGTGCGAGCTTAAGAGCTCGCGAGTTGGATAGATCGCGAGCGGGGACAGCACTATAAAATCAAAACTGAGATGCTCCCGTTGACTGTTGACTGTTGTTAATTATTTTTGGATGATTTATGACTATAGTTTGCTCCCAATTTATCAATACTTAGTTGCTAGACAATGACAACTAAGTATTGAGGAAAATCAACTGTCAACTGTCAACTGTCAACTGTCAACTGTCAACTGTCACCTGACTATTCCTCATCATCAAAAGCTTGGCTGCCACCACCAACTGCAACTAAGTCAATTTGTTGGCGGTAGTAGTCAACGCTTTTGACTTGAACTTCTACCCGATCGCCCAAACGGTACTGATTGCGGTTTTTGCGACCAACTAGAGTTTGCTGGCGCGATCGATATTCATACCAATCATCCTTCAGCGAAGAAACGTGCACCAACCCTTCAACTCGCAAAAGTTCACTTTCCGGCGGCCGCACCTCAATTTCCACAAAGAAACCGTAAGACTGCACCCCTGTAATCAAACCCTGGAAAGTTTGACCGGTGCGCTCTTTCATCAATCCAGTTTTCTTCAATCCCTGCAAATCGCTTTCGGCATCCTCAGCAACCCTTTCGCGTTCCGTCAGGTGTACCACCGCCGCTGCAAACTCTGTCTCAAACTCGTGGTGCAAGTCTGGCGGCAGGACATTCCAAGTAATTTGACCGTGACAGGAGGAATGGTGCAGGTTGACTTTTTCTTTCGCACGAGTTGTGCGGCTGCTGCGGCCTTGCTCTAACACAGCGTGCAACACCCGCAGCACCAGCAAATCGGCGTAGCGGGAAAGCGGCGAAGTGCAGCGCGTGTAGCCATCTGACAGGGCCAAACCGAAGTGCGGCTTGGGAGTTGTGCTGTAAACAGCGGGCTTCATCGTGTCTTCGAGCAGGTAGGTGAGAACTCTTTCGGACTTGAGGCCGGCAAACTGTTGGGTAAATCGCTGGAAGTCAAAGGGCAGAACTTCTTCCTCGTTTTCGAGATACAGTTCGCCTCCGAGGTTGTTGGAGAGTTTGATGAACTCTTGAATGTCTGCTGGATCTGGCATCGGTTGGACGCGGTAGATTGCTGGCACTCCCAAGGCTTGCAGGTGAGTGGCGACAGCTTCGTTGGCAAGTACGACCAACTCCGAGACAGCCGACTGGGCGGCGGGAGCCGTTGCAAAAGCTCCTAATTCGCCTTCGTCGTCGAAGTGAGAGTTAGCATCTGGCAAATTTAGTTCAAAAGCTCCCCGCTTGAGCCTCGCCTGTCTGGCAGCCTTTGAGGCTGCGGAGATTTGAGCGAGGAAAGGACGGAGGGCGGAGGATAAAGCGGGATCTTCGGCATCGGAGCCTGGTTCGATAATTGCTTGAGCTTGCTCGTAGGTTAGCTGGTAGTCAATGTGAATGACGCTGGTTTGAATTTCGTATTCTAGGAGTTCTCCTGATTCGTCTAGGGTGAGCATGATGCTGAATGCCAGCCGTTCGGTGTCTAGCAGCAGGGAGCAGCGCTCGTTGAGGAGTTCTGGCACTACGGCGATGATTTTTTCTCCCAAATGGGCTGCTGTGCCTCGTTTGCGGGCTTCGCGATCTAGGGGAGTTTCGGGCTGTACGTACTCGGCGGCGTCGGTGACGTGGATTCCAACTTGCCAGCCGCCGGACTTCAGACTTTCGATCGACAATGCGTGTTCTATTGGCGGATCTGAGAGGAATGAGGTGGGGTCAAACTCGTTTTCGGTTGCGTCGTCTGAGAAACTTTCCTGCTGAGTTTTCGGGGCATCATTTTCGCCGTTGGTTTCTATCGGTTCATTTCTGCTGAAGGTAACAGTCAAGATGTTCCGCAAATCTAGCCGTTTTTTGATGTCGGTTTTTTTGACTTTGCTGGGCAAATTTTCGGCTGCTTTGATGACGGCTGCGGGGAAGGAGCGCGGCAAGTCGTGCTTGCAGCATACGATGTCGAGGTCGTCGGCGGCTTCGGCGTCGGAACCGAGTACCTGTACTACTTTCCCGACTGGGCGGTGGGTTCCCAGGGGATAGCGTTTGACTTCGACGTGTACTAAATGGTCGATCGCCTCTTGGAGATTTGTACCGTTGGCGAGCAAGTCTAGTTCAAACAACAGGCGATCGTCCAGGGGAATTGCTCTGTAGCTGACGCGGCCGGTGGGGGTGGCGGTTTGCTTGACTCGCGCCAGTACCGAGGGGTTAGCGCGTTCGAGGATCAGCATAACTTCGCCTTCGGGCGATCGGCGGCGGCTACCTTCTTTGATAATTTTCACTAAAACTCGATCGCCATTCCAAGCAGTCGAGAGGTGACTTTCCCGCACATAAACGTCTTCTGAACCTTCAGCATCTTGAATTGCAAAGCAAAATCCTTTGCTCGAACAGCGCAGTTTTGCTTCTACCACGTCATCTTCAGCTACTCGACGATAGCGGCCTTTGTCTTTGACTAATATGCCAATTTTCTCTAGAGCTTCTAATGCGATTTGAAGTTTGAGTTGACTGGTTTCATCATTGCAGTCGAGTTTTTTTTCTAGTGCTTTGGGAGCCACTAATTTGTCTTCTGTAAAATTTGCCAGCAGTGCAGCGATAGAAAATTCCATGTAGCGATCGATCCTCTTGTTTCCAGCAATTAGTCTAATTTTGGCGAAATCAGCCGCACCCTCTTTTGCCCTCGCTGTGCCTGCTTCCCAACAAATGCGCGGGTTAGTAGGTGGAGATACCAGCACAGTCGGTGCTACCCGTGCGCGGGGATTTTTTCAGATTATTTCCCCACACCAGCAGTCGCTAATTGTCTGCTGTCTGTCAGCAAATGACAGATGATGGTGCAGACAAATACCCCATACCCTATTCCCCAATACAATTTTTTAGCGTTGGTTCCTTTGCTTTTGGCTTGCAGCGCCGAGCTCTTCGCGAAGTAGAAAGCCCCTGTCGGTTCTTAAAAGATGACTCGATGCTGAAAGCGACGGGTTGAGTCCTGGATCGGGAGATGGAGAGATGCAGAGGGAGAAAATTTGCATTTGGGCCTCCTGCCTTTTTCCTTCTGCCTTTTTCCTGCTTTCTTCTGCTTTTTGAAGTGCCTCTTGCCTTGTGCTAAAGCCAAAGATTTTACCGTCTCAAGGCAAAATTGCTAGTAGCTCGCCGCTGCGATACCCCTGTTTTTGCAAGCGTTCTGCCCTTGCGGACGGAGGTGCAATTCAGGGTAGGGAGCAATCTGTGCTGTAGAAAGTGCAAGGTACACAAAACCGGAGACTTTTACTACTTTTGCCTAGTTGCTGTGTCATCTCCTATAGGTAGAAATGACGCCCGGTGCTTGTTAGCTTAAACCGCCGGATGTGGGATAGGGTTTAGTCGCGTGAAAGGTTGCGCGGATGATTCACCTTACATTTATTGTATGTTGAATATGTGCTTTCAGAAAAATGTTTTCTCTGGGTTGTACTAAACTTAAGTCATCAGCCCCTTCTGGTTTCGGGGTCAAAAAATTATGTTTGCTGAATTTCGCGCCCTTTATCCCGCTGGACAGTTGATCTGTGAGTTGCTGACTATTCATCACGGTAAGTTTGTGGTTCGCTGTCTGGTTCAGGTTGACGGCAAAACTCTCGCTACTGGTATGTCCGCTGCTGAGTCTGTTGAGGATGCTGAAGACCGCGCCCGATCGCGAGCGATTGCTGTCCTCGCATTTGCTGCTGCTCCGGCTCCGGTTGCTGCTGTTCCCGTTCCGGCTCCGGCTCCGGCTTCGGTTGCTGCTGTTCCCGTTCCGGCTCCGGTTGCTGTTGTTCCCGTTCCGGCTCCGGCTCCGGTTGTTCCCGTTCCCGTAGCCCCCCCTCCTGTTGTTCCCGTTCCCGTTCCCGTTGGGCCAGCCCTTGCTCCGCTTCCGGTTTTAGAAATGCCTGTTCCAGACAAAATTGACATACCACATCAAAGCAATTTTGTCAATAGGGAAACCAAATTAAATGCAGAGCCGACGATCGCACCTGTAGCGGAACCTTTGCCGCCAACAGTCGATTTACCTCCGGCGGTGGGATTTGTACCGAAGCAGTTAGACTCGGACGCTTGGCTGTCTTCCAGCTACGGCGAACCGCTTCCAGAATTGGAAGTGCCAAATACTAGCCAAAGCGAACTGTCGCAAGGTGCGGCCGAAGTCCGGGAATTGCAACCGATCGCGGTAGGAATTCCCAGCGATGCGATCGAAGATGATTCTGATACGATCGCCCAAATAGACGCAATTCTCAAACGGCTGCGATGGACAAAAAAACAGGAAACCGACTGTCTCGAACAAAATTATGGCAAGTCATCGCAGAGAGAACTTGCTAGCGAACAGTTGGCAGATTTCCTAGAATATCTAGAAATCTACAGCAGAACCACCGAAGAAATCAAGAGATTGGGATGGACAGCCAACCAAGGAAAAGATTATCTCAAACAAGGTTACGGCAAAGAAGCACGACATTTCTTAAATAGAGAAGAATTGTTCGACTTCCTGCAATATCTCGAATCTTTACCTTAACAATCAGGAAAATAGGTTTGTAGTGAGGACTTTAGTCCTTCTTTCTTGCAGGTTTGTAGTGAGGACTTCAGTCCTTCTTTATTGCGGACTTTAGTGAATCACTATAAACTGTTTTTATTAACAGTAATTGAGCGGTTCATAAAAAATAAAAATTAAAAACAGGGAAATATTCTCCATTTTTAATTTTTAATTTACCAGTTCTGGACGAATTAAGGCCAAAGGGGGGGCATCTCAGTTTGGCATTTATAGTGCTGTCCCCGCTCGCGAGTTGTAGAATACGCGAGCGGGGACAGCACTATAAAAAAAAATGCTTTTTGCAAAGCTGAGATGCTTCCGGCCAAAGAAACCGGGT
>NZ_JAEQCT010000064.1:0-21346 GCF_020738205.1 Microcoleus sp. PH2017_24_DOB_U_A | reverse complement strand
GAGCGGGGACAGCACTATAAAAAAAAATGCTTTTTGCAAAGCTGAGATGCTTCCGGCCAAAGAAACCGGGTTTTTTACTTAATCTGTGGATTACAACGAAGGATTTTCGCAAAAAACCCGGTTTCTGACTACCCGTGCGTCTAGGACTATTTACGCCACAGCAGCGATCGGGCGGCTAGCAGAAGGACGGCGATCGATCACTTGATCGACTAAACCATAGTCCTTTGCTTCTTCAGCCGACATAAAGAAATCGCGTTCGGTATCTTCTTCAATGCGGGAAAGCGGCTGACCGGTATGATCTGCCAAAAATTGATTCAGGCGCTGTTTGTGGTACAAAATCTCTTTCGCCTGAATTTCAATATCGGTAGCTTGTCCTTGAGCTCCGCCCAGAGGTTGGTGGATCATAATCCGGGAGTGAGGCAAACTCATCCGCTTGCCTTTAGCGCCCGCACTCAGCAGAAAAGCGCCCATGCTGGCGGCCAAACCAAGACAAATAGTGCAAATGTCGGGGCGGATGTGGTTCATCGTGTCAAAAATGCCCATACCTGCTGTTACCGATCCGCCGGGGGAGTTGATATAGAGGTAAATATCTTTCTCCGGGTCTTCGGCGTCTAAAAATAGCAATTGGGCTACGATCAGGTTGGCTAAGTCGGAGTCAACCTGTTGGCCCAAGAAGACGATGCGATCGCGCAGGAGTCGCGAGTAAATGTCAAAGGCGCGTTCGCCGCGACCGGATTGTTCTATAACTGTTGGGATCATTGAACGGGCCTGCCTATTACGTATCTTTTTTTTATTTTAGCGATTTGGGCTCATTTATAGTTAGGGTGCGGTGGCGGGCGATCGGCAAATCGCTAAAATCGTTGAGTTTGGCAGGGTTGGGCTGTTAATTTGTGGAAAATGTGTCGGGCGGGCGATCGGATTTCCGATCGGGCGGGCGATCGATCTTGAGGAAGCGGACATCAATCAATGTTAAATGTTGTTGTGCGGCGATCGGATCGTGGCGAGAAGTACGATCGCTTGTTCGCGGCTGACACTAGGGAAATGGTCGAGAAACTCGTTGAGCGAATCACCAGCTTCGAGATAATCAAGCAAAGTCTTCATCGGGACGCGAGTGCCGATAAAGACAGGAGTTCCGCCTAAAATGTCGGGGTCGCTATGAACGATCGGTATAGGTAATCTGGGGTTCATCATCGCTTACGTATTTTGAATATAGCCTTTTTCAGAAAGATGAGGTATGCCAAGATATGTTGGAACCTTTACAGCGTAAAGCTTTTCAGGTCAAGACTTGTACCTCGTGAATGTGAGAAAGGCTATATATCGATTTTAGTCGATCGGTCCGCAGTCAAGTATTCGTAGGGTGTGTCGCGATCGAAAATCCCTAAGAAAAGAGCGACAATCTCGATCGCGACGCACCTTACACAATCGTTCAACAAACAACCCAAAAAATTGTTGTGTAACAAGACTTTTTATAAATGGTATTTAGTTAAGACGGATTGACCCTGGGCCTGATATTTTAAGAACAGATCCCAAATGGGTGCCATAACAGAAAAGAGTCACAGTTGGATAGTTTCATGAGCGCTCAATTTAAACTACTGACAGATCGATTAATTTTGCGTCCGCTCATTAGCGCAGATTTATCCTCAATCCAGGCTGCTGCTAGTGTTCGTCAGATTGCTGACACCATGATTTCAATTCCTCATCCCTATCCCGATGGCGAAGCTGAGCGATACATTGCTCGACAAAAGGCTGAGTTTGAAGCGGGGCATTCTGTCACCTTTGTCATGGAGCAGAGATTTGAAAAGAAGTTTAACGGAATCATTGAAATTCGAGACATTGAACGAGAGCATTCTCAGGCTGAATTGAGTTTTTGGTTGGCCGTTGAAGCGTGGGGACAGGGATATATGAGCGAAGCCTTAAAACCAGTGCTGCGATTTGGATTTGAAGAATTAGAACTCAATCGACTCTACGCTTACCACATGATTAGAAATCCAAGTTCCGGGCAAGTTTTGCGAAAAAATGGGCTTGTGTACGAAGGGATGCTGCGCCAACGAGTACGAAAATGGGGGATGTTTGAGGACGTGGCATTGTGGGCAATTTTGCGAAACGATTGGTGTGTTCCAGGGGTACAACAACTAGATGGAGCAGTCCTTTGAGGGTTTTTTAGTCGATCGTTTCCTCAAGCGGCTCATCGAAATCATCTGCCATGATAATCATACCTTCCATCGTTCCTGCAACACGACGCTTTTTCGGTGGTTTTTCTTGAGGAGATTTTTGAGCGTACTTCTCAATCAAAAACTCGATGTAATGAAGCACCTCTGTCTGAAAAGACTCTGGTAGTTCTTCTAATTTTTCTAAAATCACTGGCTGTATCATTGTTTCTTCTCCTTAGCTGTCTTCAGTAAAAACATTTTGGTAAAATTGAGAGTTACTGGTAGCGTGACTTCTTGGATTTTATCACCTCAATTACATTGTCGTGTCTTTGCCCTTCAATAATATCCTTAAGATGAATCTGTCCATTGACGTACTGAACGTGGATGCGCCAGCCTGAGACTTTATCAATATCAGCGCGATAAACTGCCTGCTTCACACCTTTAACTTTATGCAGTCTCGTTTTGGGAAATTGTCTCGTTCTGTGACATTCCTGGTCTTCAAGTTCTGCTAAAGCTTCCAGAAAACTAATCTTTAGCTCATCATCTGGCAAAATTTTCATAGCTTCGTAAATAATGCCATATTCATCGCATAGAGTAAGATTTTGTGCCATAACCAAGCTGATGATATCTAGGCAGTTTCTCGATCGCCCTGAAGTAGGTCTTGATACAAAGACTCTGCTACATCGTTATATGCTCGATCGAGTTCGTCGTGTAGAACTGCTCGAAAAAGAGTAAAAATAGCTTGCCCAAAAATAGGGTCTTCGTCAACCGCCAAAACCACTCTTAGTTTTTGAGAAATTCGTAGCGTATAAAGCGAAGACTCGTAACCATTCAGGTCTGACGATAGCGGGAGACGACGCAGCTTGCGATACACATTTGATTTTTGAGTAGGAAAAAGGCTGGCACAATAATTAATTTTTTGAATTACTGCGGCTTTCTCATCTTCATTTAGCAGCGCAATATCTTTCTCAAATTCCCTTGTTGACTCAATTAGAATATCCACGTTAAAAACAGTAAAAAAATATACAACTATTATACTACAAACAGCTTTTGACTGTCAAGACTCGTTGTTCACAACTTATCAACGAACTCACTTGTTTAACAAGCCACAATTCAAATTTTAATCACCCAACCTCGACGGTACATTCCATACAAAATCAACCACCAACACAATACCGCCGTCACTGCAAAAGCCAGAGAACCATTCAACGGCCCAGCCCAAGGCACAAACCAGTTTTCATAAATCCAAGTGTAAGTTGTTGGAGCAGTTTTACCAATGCCGATATGAGTTTTTAACAAAAGTCTAGCGACAATACCAGAGGCAACAAACAAGAAAATTGCATTCAATCCCATGATTTCAAACGGCCATCCCCATTTCCACTTTCGCACTTCTATTGTTTCGTAGCAAGCTGCTAGCAAAAGCAAAGCCCAACCAGCGGTAAAAACTACATAGGAACTCGTCCACAATTGTTTGTTGATCGGAAATAAAAATCCCCACAAATGACCAATTACTAAGCAACACAATCCACTAATTACTAAATTTAAACTCGTCCGGGTTTTGATTGGCTGCACGCGCAGCCATTCCCCTGTAAAATAGCCAGACAAAACTGTGACAACTGCTGGTAACGTACTCAACAGTCCTTCAGGATCGAAGGGGCCGCCTTTGTAGAGGTGTTGGCTACCCAGAATTAGCCGATCGACATATCCACCCAAATATCCCTCTGGCGTCAGTGCGTATTCAGTGTACCCCCCTACAGCAAATACGAATAATACGCCCCAATAGCCTAAAAGCACCGCAACAGCGAGCAGTTTTTGATTGCGGGGGGAAAGGTTCAGAATCGCGATCGCACTAATTGCATACGCTAAACCGATGCGCTGCAATACTCCCATAATCCTGATTTTACCGAAATTTTCCACTGGGGCGCCGTTCAAAAGTACGTCAAGGGCGATCGAAGATGTATTTAGCAGCAATCCTAATACAAATAAAATCGCCGCCCGCCGCGCAATTCGCCAATAAATATTTGTTTCTATTTTTGTAGTAGTTTCAGTATATTTTGACAGCGAGAAGGACATCGCACAGCCAACGATGAACAGAAAAAAGGGAAATACCAAGTCTGTCGGGGTGCACCCGTGCCATTCTGCGTGATCTAGCGGCGGATACACCTGTTTCCAACTGCCGGGGTTGTTCACTAGAATCATTGAGGCGATCGCAATTCCGCGAAAAACATCAAGAGATTTTAATCGCATAAATTAAGTTATTTGTTCACTGTTCACTGTTCACTGTTCACTGTTCACTGTCTTAGCTGATGCCCATTTCCTAATTCTTTTCGGCCCAATTCCCTATGCCCCATGCCCCATGCCCCATGCCCCATGCCCCATGCCCCATGCCCCATGCCCCATGCCCTATATCTCTATCCCTTCCAGAGTCATAATCAGTGCATTCTTCATCAACATATCGCAGCGTTCTGCATAAAACAATGCAGCCTTATCATACTTGTTCACTTGCAAGACACGCATAAACATTTGCCTCGCTTGCGCGAATTGCTGCTGGTAGTGAAAAAAAATGCCCTGTTCAAAATCAGTTTGGGTTTTTCCTTTTAGTTCGATCATCATATCCGAATCGCCGTCATAAATCTCAAACACAGCCACCGGCGCTTGTTTTCCTTTTACTTGAACGCGATCGAGAAATCGGCACTTATAATGTTGGGGGTCGTCAATCCGGCACAAAGTCTGAACGCTAGCAACAATACCAACTCCATAAAGCTTTGTCAATCCTTCCACCCTAGAGGCTAAATTTACAGCATCAGAAATGACTGTACTTTCCATCCGTTCCGCCTCGCCAATAGTACCCAACATTAAAGTTCCAGTATGCAAGCCAATCCCTATAGAAATAGGTTTGTATCCACAATTTTGTCTGTGTTTGTTATAAATTTTAACTTGCTGCTGCATCTCTATTCCCGCTTGCACAGCATCTTCAGCACAGTTAGGAAACAAAGCCATAATCCCGTCGCCAATATATTTATCTATAAAACCGTTGTACTGGCGGATAACTGGGCCAACTCGGCTTAAGTAAGAGTTGAGAAATTCAAAATTTTCTCGGGGAGACATACTCTCTGACAAACTTGTAAATGAACGAATATCAGCAAACATAATCGTCATTTCTGCCTGTACAGAGTCTCCCAATCTGGCATCAACTATGCTTTCTCTTTGGAGGAATTTCAAAAATTCTTTGGGTACAAAGCGCGCTGACGCTGCTGCTATTTTTTCTAGTTCACTTTTGCTGGCTTCAATTTGAGTCAGGGCGCGAAATGCTCTGAGTGCTGTCACTACCGTGGTAAATAACTTTTTGTTTGTTAGTTCTGTTTTTGTTTTGTAATCATTAATATCGTAGCTGACAATTACTACATCTTCTGGCACTTGTCCTGGCTGTCCGGTACGCAAAATAATCCGTACTACTTGATTCTCTAAAATATCGCGGATGTACTTTACTACTTCCAAGCCTGCCTCTTCTGTTTCCATGACTACATCGAGTAAAATCAAGGCTATGTCTGGATGGGCTTCGATTATTTCTTTGGCTTCTTTACCTGAGTAAGCGCTGATAAATGCGATCGCTTTGTTTTCAAATATAAATTCATTTAAAGCGAGTTTTGTAATATTATGAATTTCTATTTCATCGTCTACAATCAATATTTTCCAACTGCCTGCGATCGGCTTGTCTTCCGTCTCGTCTTCGTCGGCAAATATTAATTCATCGTCGCCTGCCACTATTAATTCGTCATCGCCCGCAGCCAACACATTTTTACTAGCTTCTGACATTTATCGTTCTCCTAAATAGAATTATATTAAAACTGACAGTATAATAACTAATTTCTTCTTATAACAGGAAATTCTATCATAAATTTTGTGCCTTTTTGTACTTGACTTTCGCAGCGAATTCTGCCTTTTAGTTTTTGCGTGACAAGGTTGTAAATAATGTGCAGTCCCAATCCTGTGCCGCCCTGACCTCTTTTTGTCGTAAAGAATGGTTCAAAAATTTTACTGAGATTTTCTGGGGTAATTCCTTTGCCGTTATCGGCATATTCAAATATTAGCCGATCGCCCTCTAGTTTCAAATCAAACGCCAGAATCCCCCCATTTTCTCCATCGTAAGCGTGAATTAGGGAATTCAACACCAGATTTGTCACAATTTGAGAGAACACACCGGGGTAACTGTCCAGTACAATATTTTCATCGCACTTAATCTCTACTTTGTGCTTAGTTCTTCTGAGTTTGGCGCTTAAGGATGTCAAAATCTCCTCTAGATAGTTTTTCACGTTAAACGTGCGTTTTAATTCGCTCGACTGATCTACAGCCACTTCTTTAAAACTGTGAATCAAATCTGCCGCCCGCGTGAGGTTGGATAAGATCATATTACTGCTTTGCAGCGCCGTATCCAGGAATTTTTCTAGCTCCGATCGTTTAATTTGTCCCTTGCTGTAAAGATCCAAAAATTTGGTGACTTTTTCAGCCAGTAGCGAGGCGGCAGTGATACCTACGCCGATGGGAGTATTTATTTCGTGGGCGACACCTGCAACCAACCCTCCGAGAGCAGCCATTTTTTCCGCTTCTACCAGTTTATTTTGAGCCGATTTTAAGTCTTCTAAAGTTTGGGACAATTCGCAGGTACGCTGCTGAACTAAGTTTTCAAGATTCTGATTGAATTGCTGCAAGTTCATGTAAAGTTGGGCGTTTTCAATCGAGATAGAAATTTGAGAAGACAGCAGTTTTAATAGTTCCAACCTGTCTGGCGTAAAAGCGCCTGTAGTCAGATTGTTTTCTAAATATAAAATGCCACTGAGTTTGCCTTGATGGATTAAGGGAGTGCAAAGAATTGATTTAGGTTGAACCGCAATTATATAAGGTGCGCGAGTAAATTGTCCTTCGCGGGTGGCATCATTTAAAACTATACTTTCCTGGGTACGGGCGACGTAGTTGACAACAGAAACTGCCAGCAAAGTTACTTCTCGATCTTCACATACAAAATCTATCGGAATTGATTGCATTACATTAACCCGCTCGACATCCACAGAGCCTGATGCTTCAATCACCCATTGACCAGATTTTTCTAGTATTAAAAAGCCTTTTTGTCCCCCGGCATTTTCAATAACAATTTTCATCAGTTTTGCCAGCAGTTTGTCTAGAACTATTTCGCCCGCTAAGGTTTGCGATGCTTTTACTGCTGTTGTCAAGTCTAGTACGCCTGCACCGTCGCTCGTAGTGCAAGCGCTACTCGTAGATTTGTGAGTTTCGATATTCGTTGAAATCGAGGGTGAAGTCAGCAACTGCGAGTATTTTGATTCTAAATGCGCTACTTTCGCTTTAGCTCCCCAGCGCTGATAGCAATAACGCGCTTCTGTCAAGTAAGTTTTCGCAATTCTTTCTCGTCCAATCGATAAATAAAATGCTCCTGCCAATTCTGCTGCTAGTGCTTGTACCTGTATGTATCCGTTTGTTTGCGCTCCGGCAATGGCGGAGTCGTAATATTCCATTGCTCTCACAATATCTCCCAATATTCGAGCTTTTTCAGCGGCAATCAAGTCACATTTGTGCTGGAGGTTCATCGGCGCAGAAAGTGCTTTTTTTTGCATTTTTTTTAGGTTGGTGTTTGCGTAAAAAAGATGCTCTTCTTGTACCTCTTTTGTTGCCGATGGATATGCTGCGAGTCGGGCTAGAGAATCATAAAAATGGTATTCAGGAACATTAATAAACCCCACAACTCCGTCTAAATAAACTTCGGCTTGCGCTGCATTTTCTAGCGCCAGCTCGACATTGCCAAATAAATAGGCTAATATTAATTTCTGTAAGTAAAAAGTTTGAAGTCCCACTCGATCGTTAACTTTCAACAGCAGCGGCAATAATGTTTTTTCGCTGTAAGCTTCACGTAATAAAATGTCGGGGCTTTCCATTTTCCCCATCAATTGCAAAACTGTTTGCCAATATATTTGATTCCAAGTCAATACCGTTTCTTGCTTTAGTTGAAATAGCAAATGGTTGTAATTTACCATTTTTCGTTCCAGTTGCGGCAATTCTTGACCAATAAAATACAAGGACTGACAAATATTTACGGCAGAATATCCAACCGATTCTAAATCACCATTTTCGAGCGCGCTTTGATAGGCTTCTTCTAACAGAGGTAAAGTATCTTTAACGTGATGTTTGCCGTGCATCAAAATGAAGGCAACTAAATTAAGAGTCTTGCTTTTGAATTCTAAAGCATTTAGCCGAGCGATCAAATTTAATGCTAATTGACCAAATCGCTCGCCCGATTCAATGTCTCTAACTATTCCTTTTAAAATTGCTCCGTAATTAGCATAACCGAAGGCAGAAAAAGCAGAGTTTCCGTAGTTTATAGATAAATTAACTTGCTCGCAGACAATCAACGGCAACAGTATGGGTTCAACAATCGAGGTAGCCGACAACATACTGGAAAGGACGCGCATAGTTGCTAATTTACGCGGCTCGGTCATCATAGGCAAGTCAATTAAATCTTCTATCTTTTTTCCTGTTAAATAAGCTGAGGTTTTGGTAAGTGCTTGCTGAATGTGGAGGGGAGTTGGCGATTTTGGAAAGTTTATTCCTAACATTGTGAGTGATTCCCGACCAATTGTTACCGCTTCTTGCAGTTTGGTTTGCATCGCACAAGCTGTGATTCGGATTTCAAAAACTTTGATTTTGTCTAGTTCATTTTTGGCGTATTGCAAGACAATTTTTGCCCATTTTTCCATTTGTTCAAAATCGGTATTGAGGTAAGCTGCTTCTGCTGCTGACTCGTAGAGTGCAAGAGTCAAGTCGTAGTCGGTTTGCCAACTTTGCATGGGAAGCAATGCAATACCTGCGGCCAAATATTTGACAGCGAGTTCATAAGCTGCACTGGCTTTTGCTTTGCGGCCCGCCATTAAATTTAATTTACATAAATGAAGTTTTTCTAATTCACTGCTGATGATTGGTTGGGCTGCATTTAGTTGGTTGACTAAATCGAAAATATGGTTTTCTAATTGCTCTGGATGCGCGTTTTGCAGCAAGAATCTGCCGATTTTGAGATGAATTTCTTGTTTCTGAGATTCGGATATTAAAGCGTAAGCTGCTTGCTGAACTCGCTCGTGCAAAAATTTATAAGTTGCGCTACCAGCATCAGCAACTGGTAGGGACAATTCATCTGTAACGTCTCTAGATATTTGGTCTGTTAACCCTGTGCTTGCTGCTAGTGCGATCGGAATTTTGTAAGCGTTATTCACGGGCAAAATCAGACCGGACTGAACTGCTTCCCAGAGGTGTGTTGCTGCGGAAGTCAGAGGTTGTTCGCTGATTTGGGAGAGAATTGCTAAATCAAATTTGTTGCCTATACAAGCGGCTAATGTTAGCAGTTCCTGCGTATTACCTGAAAGTTTCTGAATGTTGTCTATCATTAATTCCACAACATTGTCAGTTATTCCTATTTCTTGTATTTGCTCAATGTCCCACTGCCACTCGCCTGTGATTTTGCATTTTTTCACAGCTTGTTCTGGGATTTGTTCGGCAAAGTCAGACAAGTGAGGTTCGGCTCGATCGACCGAATTTTCAGAGGCTACAAATTTAAATTGTAGCATTTTTTGGGAGTAAAGAGACTTCAGCAATTGGGCTATAAAAAATGGATTTCCTCCGGTTTTGTGAAACAGTAATTGTCCCAAAGGTAGCGATTTTTCTGGGGCGCAGCTCAGAGTATCCGCGACGAGTTGATTGACGCTGTTAATATCTAAAGGCAAAAGGGCGATCGTACTTACATTCCCGCCTGCTTTCCTAATTGTTTCTGCGGCTAGCATTACGGGATGATTTGCATCTACTTCTGATTCTCTATAGGCTCCGATTATTAATAAGTATTGGCTGGGCATGTCAGTTGCTAGCAGTTGGATTAACTTGAGCGAGGCTGAATCAATCCACTGCAAGTCATCGAGAAAAATTACCAGCGGGTGTGCTTTTTGAGTAAAGATGCGGATGAATTTTTGAAATACTAAATTAAAGCGATTTTGAGATTCATTCGATCCTAAATCTGGCACAGAAGGCTGCGACCCGACAATCAGTTCTACTTCGGGAATAACTTCAATAATTACTTGGCAGTTGCTACCGAGAGCATTTAAAATTTTTTGTTTCCAAACTAGCACTTTGGCGGCTGTTTCTGTGAGAATTTGCTGCAACAAGTCTTGAAAAGCTTGGAGCAAAAAAGCGTAGGGAATATCGCGCTTGAATTTCTCAAATTTGCTGTCAATAAAATACCCATTTTCCCGGAGTATGGGTTGGTAAATTTCATAGACAAGCGACGATTTGCCAAGGCCGGCACAACCGGAAATAAGTAGGATTTCTGTATAGCCTCGCTTCATGCGATCGAACGTATTGAGAAGTAGATTAACTTCGGCTTCTCGTCCGTAAAGTTTTTGGGAAATTTGCAGGTGAGTTGACCGATCTTGCTCGCCGAGGGTGATGTGAGAAATTGCGCCGCTTGTTTGGAGTTGAGCGAGACAATTTTCCAAGTCGTACAAAAGTCCGAAAGCACTTTTATACCTGTCTTCGGCAGTTTTTGCTAATAGCTTCATTACGATATCGTCAACGGCTAGAGGAATCTCGTCGCTTTCTGTTTGATTGATGCTGCCTTTGACTTTCTGCTTTCTATTTTCGCCAGGAGAAACGGGCGTTTTAGCAATATGGCAGTGCACTAATTCCATCGGATCGATCGCATTAAAAGGCAATTCGCCGCAGAGCATTTCATAAAAAGTGACGCCTAAAGAATAAAAATCGGTGCGGTAGTCGATCGCCCGATTCATGCGTCCCGTTTGTTCGGGAGACAGATAGGCGAGGGTTCCTTCGAGTAAATGGGGGTGGGCCAGGGTGGGGTTTTCGCCTGGTAGCAGGGAGGCGATCGCAAAATCAGTAATTTTGACATCCCCAGTCTGGATATTGACAATAATATTGCTGGGTTTAATATCTTTGTGAATGATGTGATTTTCGTGGAGTTGTCCGAGAGTTTCTGCTAGTTTTATGCCTATTTGGAGAAATTGTTGTAACTCTAGCTGGTTGGTGCTGAGAAAATCTTTTAGGGAAATGCCACCAAAATCTTCTAAAATTAAAACAGGAAAGTGATTGTATTTTTCAAGCTTGTAAAGTTTGACTATTCCTGGTAAATTTAAATTTTTAAGGATTTCTGCTTCGTGCAGGAGTTGGGCTATTCGCGCTGGGGTAGGGTAGGTCGGTGTGAGAGTTTTCAGGATAACTGGTTTTTGTTCTTCAAGCTGCATCCCTCGATAAATAACTGTGTGGGGGTTTGTATAAAGTTCTCCGTCAATGCGGTATCCTGGAATAGTAATCATGCTGTTTGGGAGTGATTTAAAAATTGAAGTTTTATATAAATTTCGGCTGGGCTGGAATGATAGAGAGGAGACGGCTTGGCCTTAGTCCCTACACCAGATTAATCGTAGGAAAACGGCACTGCCGTGTCCTGATTTCTACACCAGATTAATCGTAGGGAAACGGCACTGCCGTGTCCTGACTTCAGGTAATACTTATCTATATTGTAGTATTCAAAAAATCAAAAATTGTATTTTGCGATCGCGCCAGTGCCAAAATAAACTGGTGCGTGCAAATCAACAGGTAAAATCTCAAAACAATCATGCAGAATATAACTGCCTCAAATCCAGCTACTGCGACCGATCGCGCTTTGGGCACCGCAGACATTAAACTACTGGTAGTGGATATCGACGGGACGATCGCAGGTTTGTCAAATCAGATCCGAGAACCTGTCAAGCAGGCAATTTCGGCAGCCCAGTCGCGGGGAGTGAAAGTAGCTGTCGCTACGGGCAGGATGTACCAGTCGGCTTTGCGTTTCCACTCGCATATCGGCTCAACTTTGCCACTGATTTGCTACCAGGGCGCCTGGATTCAAGATGTCGCGAGTCAAAAGCGGCTGCGCCACTTACCGCTGTCGAAACCAAGGGCTTTGCAACTGTTAGAGGATTTTGAAGTACCGGAATTGCGATCGCTCCTGTCGATCCATTTCTACATTGACGATAAACTTTATGTACCGGAAATTACCACAGCTACCCGACTTTATGCCGAACGATCGGGTATTGAACCAAATGTAATTAAAGATTTGCGGCGAGATATTCCGGGGGAACCGACGAAAGTCTTGGCTTTGTGCCAGAATCCGGAGGTACTCGACGGCTTGCTCATTAGTATGCGCGAGCGTTACACGCCTGCGGAGCTTTATTTAACTCGATCCGTTGCTACTTTTTTTGAAGCGACGCATCCTTTGGCGAATAAGGGAGATGCGGTGAAGTATTTGGCGGAGGAAATTTTGGGTTTGCAGGCGGCGAATGTGATGGCGATCGGCGACAATTTTAACGATCTAGAAATGATTTCCTACGCGGGTGTGGGCGTGGCGATGGGGAATGCTCCTGATGGGGTGAAGGCTGTTGCTAATTGGGTGGCGCCGGATGTGGAGGAAGATGGGGTGGCGTTGGCGATCGAACAATTTGTTTTGGGCGATCGCTGATATTTGTAGCAATAATAATTTTCCCAAAATTATAGGGGCACGGCACTGCCGTGTCCCTATAATTTTAAAAATGTCTTTCAACAGAAAAAGCACCGACGACTGGCCGTGTTTCGTCTCGGTGCTTCTTCTGGTTCGCTCCTCACACGTCCATTAATATAGCTAACTCAGTACATTGTGTCAATACTTTTAACAAAAGTTTTTTTTTGAGTCTGCTGCGGGTGCGTGCGATCGAGGCAGAACCTTTGTAATGCAAGGGTTTAGCCGATCGCCCTGCACATCCATCCAAGCCGAAAAAATTTACTTGAATTCAACCAGCCAGTCCAAAATCAGAGTATTCACCTCATTTGGTCGTTCGTCGTGGGGACAGTGGCCTGTGTTGGGAATTGAGACAAATTTGACGGGTTTACCGTTGGTGGCCAATTCTTGGTAAATCTGGCTACCGGCGATCGGCGTCCAGGGGTCATCTGCGCCCCAAAGTACCAATAACGGACGATCGACCTTTGGCAGCAATTCCGACGGTTGAGGGCCTGCTGGGGCCGTGAGAATCGAGGCAAATACTTGTTGAGCTCCGGGCTCGCAGGAGGGCGCGTGGAGGAGTTCTACGAGTTCGTCGGTAATGGCTTCCCGATTGCCGTAGACTTGGCGCAGGGTGTTGCGGATGCGGTGTTTTTGGCGGATGTTGTTGAAGACAAATGGGCCGATGATGGGCGATCGAACTAATTTAGCAAAAGTCCCCATGATTAATCCCAGGGGAAAACTCAGTTCTTCGGGTCGGTGGTTGAGCCCGCCGGCACAGTTGATTAAGACACCGCCGGCGGAGATTTCTGGATGGTTGGCCACTACCATCAAACTTAGCAATGCGCCGATCGAATTTCCGACAAATACCGCCGGTTCCTGTACCAAATCTGCCCAGAAATCGGTGAGTAATTCTTCCCACAATTCCAGGGTGTAATCGAGGGCCGGTTTCGCGGAAGCCCCGAATCCCAACAAGTCCAGGGCAAATACGCGGTAGCCGCCGGCAGCGAGTGCGGGGATATTTTGCCGCCAATGCCCGATCGAAGCCCCAAATCCATGAATCAAAATCAGAGGGCGGCCCGTGCCTTGGACGGTATATTGGATTTTGTGACCTTTCCAAGTCCAAATTAATTTTTCAAAGCTGGTTGCAGATACTAATTGTTGTGCAGTCACGGCTATTATGTAAAGTTTCGTTAACTACTTTCATCATAGCAGAAGGAAGAAGTCAGTAGTCAGTAGTCAGTAGTCATGAATTATTAATGATTAATGATTAATGATTGGTGATTGGTGATTGGTGATTGGTGATTGGTGATTGGTGATTTGTGATTGGTGATTTGTGATTGGTGATTGGTGATTGGTTATTGGTTATTTGTTGTCAGTTGCAATACCCAATGCCCAATGCCCAATGCCCAATGCCCAATGCCCAATGCCCCATGCCCCATGACCCATGCCCGATGCCCCATGCCCCATTCCCAATTTTTACTTTTTTTGCAACAACCAATAAGTCATCATCTCCCCCTTACCTTTTACCGGAATCATGCCTCGCCTCTCAAACAAATACTTATCTTTCAAAAGCTCATAAGTGACATCAGTAACTTGAATGCTGCCGGAAAATCCCGTAACTTCCATTCTCGCCGCCACATTCACCGTATCTCCCCACAAATCATAGGTAAACTTGCTCACACCAATCACTCCCGCTACCACCGGCCCGGAATTGATGCCGATGCGAATTGCCAGTTTTTCTCCTGTCTCGGCCGACAACTTAGCTATTTTTGCCTGCATTCCCAAGGCCATTTGGGCGATCGCCTCAGCATGATCGTCTCTCGGCGTCGGCAATCCCCCAACTACCATATAAGCATCACCAATCGTCTTAATTTTCTCCACACCGTACTTTTCAGCTAACTGGTCGAAGTGCGAAAAAATCACGTTCAATCGCTTCACCAACTCCGTCGGAGACATTCTCGCCGACAGTTCAGTAAAGCCAACAATATCAGCAAATAAAACACTGACTTCTGCAAAACTATCAGCAATTGTAGTTTGCTCCGCTTTCAAACGTTCAGCTATTGGTTTCGGTAAAATATTTAACAGCAACTTCTCGCTTTGTTCCTGTTGAACTTTGAGCGCTTCTTGAGCTAATTTACGCTCTGTAATATCAGAAACAGTACCTTCATAATACATCAGCTCACCTTTTTCATCTCTAACAGCTCGGGCATTTTCTGATACCCAAATCCGGTGGCCGTCTTTGTGAGAGACCATAGATTCAAACCCCAACACAGCATTTTGTGCATCCATAGCCGCCTCGAATTGCTGGCGGCGTTCCGGCTCAATGTACACTTGAGAAGTATTTTTAATACATAACATCAGTTCTGCTGGCGAGTTATAACCATACAATTTTGCTAAAGCTGGATTAGCGCTAATAAACCCTCCTGAAGGCGTGCTTTGAAAAATGCCTTCCATCGCATTTTCGACAATACTGTGATATCTTTCTTCAGCAATTCGCAGTAATTCTTCGGCTTTTTTGCGCTGAATCAAAGAACCTAATTGACTGCCTACAGCATCAAAAACATCTATAAATCGCGCGTCTTTCCTACCTGGCAAAATTTTAAAGAAAACCAGCACTGCCAAGAGTTCATCGCCTACCACAATCGGCACACCAAAAGCTGCTTTAAATCCGGTTGCTTGTGCTATTTGACTTCGAGTAAAAGGCGGGTAGCCCTGGGTAATATCTTCTACCCACTCCGGTTGCTTGGATACCCAAACTCGTCCCGGTAGCCCAATATTCCTGGCAAATGTCAGTTTTTTGCTTTCCCTGCGGAACCAGTCCATGCTGGCGTTGCCCGCATACCAACCCCTGGCAGATTCCAGGAAAGTTCTTTCTGCATTGGGAATCCAAGCTTCTCCTAAATCCCATCCGATTGTTTCGCCAACTTGGTGCAGAATTACTTCTAAAGCTGAGTCAAAGTTTACAGCTTCGCCGATCGCCCGCGTAATTTCCAGCAAAAACCGGATTGATTCTTGAGCCCGCTGCCGTTCCGCGATTTCCTCCTGCAATCTCGAATTGCGATCGTGCAATTCCCTGGCTTGCTGTTGCAGTTTCGATTGCAGCGATCGCAGCGAAAGTTGGTTTTCGACGCGGGCCAAAACTTCTTCTACTTGAAAAGGCTTAGTAATATAATCTACTCCTCCTACTTGAAAAGCTTTAACTTTTTCCAGCACGTCATCTAGCGCACTAATAAAAATCACCGGAATATCTTTAGTATTTTCAATTATTTTTAACTGCTGACAAACTTCATAGCCGTTCATTTTCGGCATATTAATATCTAGTAAAATTAGATCCGGAGGAGACATTTGTGCCGCTTGCAGAGCCAGTTGTCCGTTAATCGCCTTCCTGACTTGATACCCGTGGGATCCGAGCATAGTGGATAAAAGTCGCAAATTGTCCGGCATATCGTCAACGATCAGAATGTCTCTAGGAGTCGCTGGTAGTGGCTGGTCGTTCATCATAATATAATTGAGTTAAATCAATAATGATATCTATCCGAAAATTCTCGACCAAATCTTTTAAAGCGTTAGCGAGATTTGCTTCAGTTTCGGGAATTTGCTCGATCAGTTGGAGAATGCGATTGTCGTCAACGCAAAGTGCTGCTTGGTACAAATCGACTACCCAGTCTCTGGGCATTACACTCAAATCCTCCGCGGTCAAACTTTTCAGCAGTTGCGGTGCCGAACCAGAAGTAGATGAGTTTTCTTCCTCATAAATATACCGCAGGTTCAGGTGATGAGCTATCTTTTCAAATAGTACCTCTTCCCGAAACGGTTTACAAATGAAATCATCACAACCAGCAGACAAAATTATGTGTCGCTGCTCGTCAAAAGCACTAGCAGTCAGGGCAATAATTATGGTTTCTTTTCCTTCTGGAGTTTGTTTGATCAGTTTGGTTGCTGCGTACCCGTCCATCACTGGCATCAGCATATCCATTAAGATCAGGTGCGGCTTCCAAGTTGACTGTAAAGCAATTCCTTCTTGACCGTTAGTTGCTTCCTCGACTTCAAATCCCAGCGGTGCGAGCAACTTAAGCAGCAGTTGGCGATTTTCGGCTACATCTTCAACTATTAATATCCGATAAATTTGCTGTCCGGCTTCTAAAGCAATAACTTGTTTTGCCGTCGTTTTTTCTTGTTCGTCGCTTTCTGTTACTAACTTAACCTGGATATTAAACGTGAAAGTTGTGCCTTGACCGAGTTGACTTTCCACAGAAATATCACCTCCCATAATCCTGACAAACTGTTGGCTGATCGGCAATCCTAGCCCGGTTCCCTGCATGGATCTTCGACCTGTTTCGGTTTGTACGAAGGGCTTGAATAATGTGGGAAGTTCCAAGGGGGAAATGCCGGGGCCGGTGTCGGAAATTTCAAACAGCAATTGAGATTGATTTTCTTCAGTCACGTTGGTTTCTGCTTGGCTGCTAACGCGCAGAGTAACAATTCCGTGTTGAGTAAATTTAATTGCATTGCCGAGCAAGTTAATTAAAACTTGCCGCAATTTAGATTCGTCTGTTTGAATGTACTGCGGCAAATCGCCGATATTTTCAAAGATTAGATGCAAGCCTTTGGAGTTGGCTTTTAGTTGCAGCATTTCTCTGAGGCTGTCGAGAATGTTGTAGAGGTTGAAGCGGCTTTCATTAATGGTAATTTGACCTGCTTCTATTTTGGACATTGACAAAACATCATTGATGAGTTCTAGCAAATGTTCGCCGCTGCGGTTGATAATTTCTATGTATTCTTTTTGTTCTGGTGTGATAGAAATATTGCGAGCCATGACTTGGGAAAAACCGAGAATGGCATTGAGAGGCGTCCGCAATTCGTGACTCATGGAAGCGAGAAATTGGCTTTTGGCGCGGTTGGCAACTTCCGCGTTTTCTTTGGATTTAATCAGTTCCATTGACTGCCTTTGAGTGCGAGCGAGCAATTCGGCTTGCTGCAATGCTACTCCTAGCTGGGTGCCTACATGAACTGCAACGTTGATTTCAGCTTCGCTCCACTGACGGGGAGCTGAATTTTGATAGGATGCTAGCAATCCCCAGAGCTTGTCACCGCAGAAAATTCGGACGGTAATATAGGATTTGGCTTGAAATCTTTCTAGCAATTCGATGTAACAAGGGCTGAAGCCTTGCTTGTAAATATCTTGGACGCAAAGGTAAGTTTTACCTCTACTGTAGGCTCCACCTGCGGTTTCTTGCAAATAAGTATCGCAGATTTCTTGTGAGGTGCTATCGAATTTTTGGACGAGGCAATTTTCGCTTTCTAAGGCGCCTTCTGTGAAGTTGGGGTCTATTTGCTGTGCTTGGATGAAAGAAATCCACTTGCTGTCAACGGATTCGGCTACAAATTCGCCGCTCCAGTCAGGATTGAAACGGTAAAGCCCGACTCGATCGCATTTCATGGTTTGGCGCAATTCTCGGGTTGTCGCGTGAAAAATTTCTCGGAGATCTAAAGTCTGCCGCATTCTTTCAATGATGCGGGCGATCGCTCTTTGGCGCAAAGCACTTTCTTGCAATTCGGTTTCTGCTTGCTTGCGTTCGGTAATATCTACAGCCATTGAAGCCGTACCGATTGCTTTGCCATTCTCGTCAATTAGCTCAGTATTGTACCACTCGCAGATGATAATTCTGCCGTCTTTGGTCAGATTTTCGGAAGTGCCGCTGGATTTGGCACTCAAGCCACGATCGAAAATCTCAGATGCTTGTTGGCGGTAGCTTTCAGGTACAATCAAATCGGTGGCGACTCTCCCTTTGGCTTCTTGCTCGCTGTAGCCAAAAATAGCTTCTGCTGCGGGATTCCAAGTGATAATTTCTAAACTCAGGTTTAACTCGATCACTGCGATCGGCGTTTGCTGCAATAAAAATGAGATTCTTTGCTGCGATGCTAGCAGTTTTTCTTCGGCTAATTTGCGATCCGTGATATCATTAGACGTGCCGAGAATTTGTTTCGGTTTACCATCAGCTTGTCTCAGAAATACTGTATCCCAACTGTGCATCCACCGCCATTCGCCGTTTTTGTGCCTCATCCGGTATTGAAATTCGATGATGTCACCACCTTGAGATAGATCGAACTTTTGAATATGTTGAAAAAAAGCCGATAAATCCTCGGGGTGCACCAGAGTTTGGAGCATGGCTTTACCCATATCTTGTATTTCTTCTGCCCCGTAGCCGAGGATCGTCGCAATTTGGCGGTTGGTGTAGACATTCCGCTGCTCAATTAAATCGTAAACGTACAATAGGTTGGGATTGGAATCGGCGATCGCCTGAATGAAGTGCTGGCTTTCTCGGAGTGCAGATTCTGCTTGTTTGCGATCGGTAATATCTCGCGCTACCATAATTACTGATTCTGCTGACAGCGGAGAAACTTTAGCATCTAGCCAAACTTCGCGATCTCCGACTGTATAGCTATATTCAACATTGATGCTTTGCTTCGTTTTGATCACTTGTTGGATGGTATTTAATACCAAATCTGCTACAGATTGTGGCAAGACTTGATGGGCGGTTCTGTTAATCATTTCGCTGGCAGGTTTGGCAAAATTCGTCGCTGATGTCGGTGCGATTTTGATGCAGCGCCCTTCTGCATTTCTCACTAAAACTATGTCAGTCATGGCAGCAAAAATAGTCCGCAATTCTGCTTCTGACTCTTGCAGAGCTTGCTCGGCGAGGATGCGGGTGCGAATTTCTGCTTGCAACTGTTTATTTTGCCGATCGAGCTGCCCAATTCGCTTTTTCTCTCGATCGATCAGTTGAACTTGAGCCAGCGCTATCCCTAGTTGAGCCGCCACCGCTTCTAACAAGTCGATTTCATCTTTCGTCCATTCCCGGTAGCGATCGCACTGGTGCAAGCAGATAGCGCCATTTGCCCTGCCTTGGTAGGAAGTGCGAATTGCCAGCATCGATTTTAACCCAATCTCGCGGCAAATCGGTCTAATAGCTTGCAAAAGAGGGTCTGAGTAAACATTGTTGGAGGCGATCGGCCGATCTTGTATCATCATTTGTACGATGTGAGGATTTCCCCAAATAGGAATGGGTACGTTCCAAATAGATTCCCACTCGGGTTCGAGATACTCCGCCGCCAGAGGAATATCGACTTGGGGAGTAGTAATGTAAGTATGAATCAAGCAGCGATTGACGTAGAATGTCTGACCGATTTGAGTTGCGGCTGTTTGAAAAATTTGTTCTGGATGCAAGCTCGATCGAATTTCTTGAGTTATTTTGGCAATCAGCAACTCTCGCTGAACTTTCCGTTCTAAAGCAGATTTAGCTGCGGCAGTTTCTATTTCTGCTTGCTTGCGATCGCTGATATCAAAAAGCACGCCATACCAAACTATATCGCCATTGTCGCGCATTTCTGGTCGAGAATTAGATTGCAGCCATTTGAGTTTTCCCGACGGCGTAACAATCCGCCATTCAAAGGCAAAAGGTTCTAAAGTTCGAGCGCTTTCTGCAATCGTTTCCATCACATATTCTCGGTCATCTGGATGATTTCGATCCCATACCAAGCCAGCATCTTTTAAAATCTTTTCGCTCTCTAATTCGTAAATTTCCCGACAAGCATAACTGATATATTCAAACTTATAACTTCCCTGTGGATTTTGCACTAATTGGTAAATAACGCCCGGTATATTAACCGCCAATTTCTGCAACCGCGCTTTGCTTTCCCGGAGTGCTTGTTCTGTCTGCTTCCGAAATTCTACCTCTCGTTGCAGTTGGACATTCTGCTGTTTTAATTGTTTCGATAGCTGCTGGATAGTCAATTGACTTTCGATCCGCGCTAAAACTTCTTCCACTTGAAAAGGCTTAGAAATGTAGTCAACACCGCCAATTTCAAAAGCTTTTACCTTATGAAAAGTTTCATTAAAAACGCTCAGAAAAATTACCGGAATTTCCCGAGTCTTTTCGTTGGCCTTCAGTTTTTCGCATACTTCGTAGCCGTTCATTCGGGGCATGGCAATATCTAGCAAAATCAGGTCTGGTAGAACGGTAAATTTAGCATTTACAACCATTCCTCCAGAAATAGCCCGCTGAACTTTATACCCTTCTTTCGTTAAGATATTTGATATAAACCGAAGGTTGTTAGGCTGGTCATCAATAACTAAAATGTGAATGCTTTCTTTGTCAATTACCATTTTTTCTAGAGCCATTTTTCCTGTCTATTGTTAGCAGGTCAATTATTTAATGAAGCGAGAAATTAATTTCCTGAAAATCAAATGATTCATCAAGCCTTTTCAAACTAAGCATACAGAGATTTTTTTAGATAAGTCCATTGACTGACGTGCCTTTTCCTAGTTTTTTTTGATCCCGATATTAGATTGCCAACTCCTATTAACCGAATTGTTGCCATATTTTATCGTAAAAACAAATCCAATTATTCCCTGAAAATATTAAGTTTTGCCAAAAAAATCATTGATTAGGCACTCCAGATTTTTAAACCTGAGTTTTTTAACTCTGTTCTAGGGCTGCGATCCGTCTTTTCGTACATCTAACCGCTCGTAAAAACATGGACAAAGCTACCCAAAAGTAGTCAATGTTAGACATCTACGTTAGTAATTTTAGTCCACAGTCCTAAAACTACAGGAATA
>NZ_JAEQCT010000188.1:0-5115 GCF_020738205.1 Microcoleus sp. PH2017_24_DOB_U_A | reverse complement strand
ATTCTTTATTAAGCTTTGTTAAATACAGAAGGCGGTTGAAACCGCTACCGACTTATCCCCATGTCTAAAGCCAGGGGCTTGCGTCTCGCTCTTTGGTCAGTCAGCGTCCAGGTCAATACTGACGGTAAAAAAGTTTTAGGTATCGATCATGGTATCGATAATTGGTTAACCTGTGTCAGCAATGCGAACACAAGCTTTATTGTTGACGGAAAACATTTGAAGTCTCTAAATCAGTGGTATAACAAGCGAGTAGCTGCATTGATGGGTGGAAAGCCTAATGGCTTTTGGTCGCATCAATTAGCACGATTAACTGAAAAGCGCAATCGTCAAATGCGTGATGCGGTAAATAAAGCGGCCAAAACAGTTATCAATCACTGCCGAGAAAACCAAATTGGTACTGTTGTTTTTGGCTGGAATAAGGGTCAAAAAAATGGCGTAAATATGGGAGTAAAAATTAATCAGAAATTCGTACAAATTCCTACTGGTAGATTGAAAACTAGAATCTCTCAGCTCTGCGAAAAGTATGGAATTCGATTTACAGAAACAGAGGAAAGCTACACATCAAAAGCTTCATTCGTTGACAATGACTTCCTGCCTACAATCGGTGCAAAACCCGATGGGTGGAAAGAGTCGGGTAGACGAATTAAGCGTGGATTGTATCGAACTGGTTTACAAAACTGGTGTATTAACGCCGACTGCAATGGTGCAGCCAACATTATGCGAAAAGTAGCGACAATGCTAGGTTTTGACCTTAGCGGAGTTGGTAGAGGTGTCTTGACAGCGCCATTAAGGATTGCCATTTGGTAGTGTCTTAAGAATCCCCGTGCGTTCACGCCGGGGAGTGTCAAACTAAGCGCTGCTAACAGAAATTCGGTGTTCTCGGCAAGTTCGATCGTAAATATGATTTAATTCCACAGCCAAGCAAATCTCACCCCGCAGCCATAGCGGTACAACTGGAAGCGTGGAACCCACAGCTAAGTTTTCCTGCCAAATATCTAGGCATTGGTTGCCGTCTCGCTCGATCGGGCGATAAGCTGTAGCATAGAGATCGGCGTCGAAGGGCGAAGCAATTCCTCCCACTAGACGGGCTAACAATTCATTGTGAAGATTTGCCTTCCTAACCGTCACAACATCAACTATTACCAACCCAATTCCCTGTCGCAAATACGTCTCGCACTTTGACACAAAAGCACAGCGATGACTAGAACGATCTTTGTTGGCAGGACTTACTAATTCAATTGCACCTGCTAAAACCGGGCCACCTTCTGTGTTAAAAATATTGACTTGCACAGATTCTGCCACAGGTAAAAAAGGCACGCTTTGTGCTGGGGGCGACATCCAATTGTTTGGTAAATCTATTGGCAAATTAATTACCGTCTCTGGACAATCAAAGTCCGGTAGAGGTTCCTCAAAAGCTGCTACATCAATTTCAATTTCAAACTGCACGTTGGGTTCTGCAAAATAACCTTCGGGTAATTTGGCATTCAAGTCAGATGCAATATAAGTCGCCCAAGCATTGTGAAAGGCGTGCCAGTGACGGCGCGCTGACAGCGGCGGGCGGAAATGATCTTGTAGCACCATATTTTTTTAAGTTAGGGCTAATTAAAATTATAATGTCTAATCGTTGGCAATAACTCAGCAGCAGGCGGAAAGATGAATTTGGTAAATGACAAGGATATTGTCAAACAGTATTTTAACTCGACGGGCTTCGATCGCTGGCAGCGAATTTACGGCGACGGCAAAGTCAATAAAGTGCAGCTAGACATCCGCACCGGGCACCAGAAAACGGTGGATACAGTGCTTAGCTGGCTGCAAGCTGACGGCAATTTGCGCGGGCTTTCAGTCTGCGATGCCGGCTGTGGTGTTGGATCTCTCAGCATTCCTCTGGCTGAGGCTGGGGCAATTGTTTGTGCTAGCGATATCTCTGAAAAGATGGTAGCAGAGGCTTATGATCGATCGACAGCCGTTCCCGGCAAGATGTACAACATCTCTTTCGCCGCCCAGGATTTGGAAGCTTTAACCGGCAAATTTCACACGGTTATTTGTTTGGACGTGCTGATCCACTATCCTCAAAGTAAGGCTGCGGAAATGATCGCTCACCTAAGTTCGATCGCCCAATCGCGACTAATTCTCAGTTTTGCCCCCAAAACCTTAGCACTTACCGCGCTCAAAAAATTTGGCGAACTTTTCCCCGGCCCGAGCAAAACTACCCGCGCTTACCAGCACCGCGAAGCTGATATTATCAAAATCCTAGAAAGCAACGGTTTTGTTGTTAAAAGAACAGCCATGAATAGCACTAGCTTTTACTATTCGCGCTTGCTGGAAGCTGTACGCAAATAAACTAGAAATATCTGCAAAAAGCTGATTTATCATAAATAGGGTGTGCAGTACGTAGTTGCGCTTGGGCGCTCTTTCATGAAAGAGCGCTGAAGCGCAACTACGTACCTAGAGGAGCGATCCATATTCTGGGATTCATTGATAGGGAAACCGCAGATAAACGCAGATGATTTAAATATAGTTTGTGAATGAATCCAACTCAAGTATATTTATGTTCACCAATTACCAATTACCAATTGCCCATTAAAAAAATATTATGTCAACGCTAATCCTAACGCGCATTTTCATAGCAGCCGCAGCCGTATTCGGAGGTTTGTCGGTTGCGGGCGGGGCTTTTGCCTCCCACGCTTTGAAAAATCAATTGACCGATCGAGCTTTAGGCATTTTTGAGACCGGCGCCCGCTATCAAATGTACCACGCCCTGGCTTTATTACTCGTCGCTTTATTATTAAGCCGCGCCCCAGAGTCTGAAACCTTTTTTGCAGTGGCTGGATGGGCTTTTATTGTCGGCACAATCGTCTTTTCAGGCAGTTTGTACGCGCTGAGTTTGACTGACATCAAATGGCTGGGTGCAATTACCCCCTTGGGAGGAGTTGCTTACATTGTAGGTTGGGGATGTTTGGCAGTTGCTGCTTGGAGTTTTAAATAGAGATTGGCAATTACCAATGCCAAATCCCTCCGCGAGAACTCCGCTTTTCGACCCCATGCCCTATGCCCTATGCCCTATGCCCTATGCCCTATGCCCAATTCCCTAATTGTCAAAGACATCGCTGGAAAACATATCTGTCACAGTCCGCAAGTAAGGTAAAAATACCATAACATCGGCAGCCGGGAGGCGATCGGATATTTCCCAAAACAAAATTAGCAGCATATCCTGCACTAATTCCCAACTTACATGAAGTCTCGGGTACAGCATCACGCAGATTGGAAACAATTCTTGCTGTACCGGGCGAATGCTTTCTTCCAAAACGCACCAGCACAAATAACTTTGAAAAATCTCGACATCCCGAATGCCAGAAATTTTGACCTGCGGATCGGTCAAATAACCGCTGCTGCTGCGGTATCCTGGATGCTGGGAACTAGCCCGAGCGTACACTGCACTAGCAATCTGAGTTGTCTGCTGCAACAAATGCTGAACGGCTAAGAGAGCTTTTGAATTCGGGGTATGATCCGCCGCAGCCTCGTTAATCTCTCCGTGGGGAATGTGCAGATAGTCATCTATAACTTTTAAGTAGGGTGCAAATTCCGATCGCTCTGACTCCGAAAGGCATCCTAACAAGATTTTGCTAGTGTATTGAAACTCCAACGTCACAAATCCCAGCACTAACGGATCTGTGTCTGAGTATTTCCGTCTTACTTGGACAATATCTTTTCCCACCAGCACTGACAAGCGGAAAACAGGTTCCCTATCGCCGTAAGCGTCTATTGCTTTCCGATATAAGCTGCGAGTGTCGGCGACAATTTCTTCTTGATTAATTAAGCTAGGATCGATCGCGTGTCGCTCTATTTGTTCCCCTAAAACAGTCTCTACTTTATTCCAAGCTATCTGGCTGGCAACTTTCAGAGTATCTGTCAATTTGTCAACTATTTTGGCTCGATTGCCATCAAAATTGCTTAAATCTCGGCTCTCGGAGATTTGCTGATGTGTTTGGTTTTCTCGTCCCGCTACTGTACTGTAATATTTTTTTGCCCAGCTAACTGCCAAGGAAGAAATGCTAACTCCTTTAGCCCCTGGGATCTTGTGAATGTCCGATTCCGTAATAGCCTGTGACGCAAAACTGTCGTCCTGTTGCAGTTCGTCGCCCACCGATAAAAACTTTGAAGATAGTTGTGAAATACCAGCCATGAGAAACCTCGTTGTTTTATAAAGCCGTACCCGATCGATTCCCCTAATTTTTAAAGTTACTAAATATAATCTTCTGCATTTATACCCTGACAGTCATCCGCCATTGTGCTTAAAACTATGAGCCATTTGGCTGCACTGCATCCATCCTATATAACTTGCACGTTAATAACGCTATTTATTGTGCGCTCGATCACAGTCACTATGCGATCGTAACCGATTTTTTTTCTTTACCTGTAAAGACGGCAAAAATAAATTCAATTTGTTTTAAAAGCTCAGAATTAAACTCTAGTCTGCCTTGAAAAAACTGCTCTTTGAGATATTTTATCTTTGTTTTGTCGCTTATGTCGATCGCCCTACGTTCTCAAAGAATCTAGGCTACATCACGATCGAGCGGTGACTTTGATTGATTTATTTTTTTATGTGAAGCCCAAAAAATTTGTCTGACATTCGTTAGGAAACCCTAACACATTCAACGAGCGGCATTTATAAATAAATTATTAAATTTGAGATAACAATCAGATTTATTTGATTTTCGTTAATGCCATTGTCAGCGCGGTTTCTTGCGCTCAGTTTTTTTAGATTCCCGATCGCCCAACCACCATTCAAAACCGGAATCTCGATCGACTCACCAGATCGCTCCTGCATTATACGAAATCTGGCTGCTGCGAGTCGTCTGCCGGAGGTGGTAGCCCGTCCCTACAAGGATAGGATTAGGTTTAAGGGCCCCACGGGCGATCGATCGTTACAAACAGGATAGCCAGTGCATCTTTAAGGCTATGCCTTCGGGTAGGATTAGTAGGACGAGAGGAAGTGGATAAAGTCAGGAACTCAGGTCTAAGTGCGACTCGTTGATTGGCAAATCACGGTAAACAGTCCGTACATAGCTAATCCAACTCTAACCAACAACGGAAAAGAGTTGAACTCTCGGAGAT
>NZ_JAEQCT010000063.1:0-34345 GCF_020738205.1 Microcoleus sp. PH2017_24_DOB_U_A | reverse complement strand
CAAAAAGGTGAGGTATGACTGACAGGTTATATAACCACTGAAACCAAGAGGGCTCTCTTCCCAACAACGTCCGCGAATATGAGAGCTAGATCCGCTATATCATTCCGTTTATATCATTCCGATGCAAACGGATTTGATATGAAGAACTGATTATATCAATTCCGATTACTTCTCCGAATCGCCGCGATCTGACTTGTCAAAAAACGCCGTTAGCGAGTTCCAGGCAGACTTAGCAGTCTCTTTCAATCGAGCGCCAATCGACTCAATTTCTCCCACAACCACGTGCCAATTCTTTTCAGTTTCCTTGTGAATGTGCTCAACAGCTTGATCGATGCGATCGCGTTCGACTAATTTATTTTGTTCCACCGCTTCCCGCGCTTGTCGAACCGCTTTCAAATAAGCTTCGCGACTGACTTCGCCGGCATCTTGCACCTGGGCTTGAGCTCGCGTTTTAATCGCATCCACCACCAGCCAATTTTTCTCGGATTCCTTTTTGAGTAGGCTGACAGCCTCAGTCATTCTCTCTTTGGCGATCGACTTATTTTGTTCGATCGCGCCTGAAGCCTTCTGGAGGGCTTTCAAATAAGCTTCGCGGGTGAGATCGCCCGCTGCTTGGACTTCGGCGGCGGCGCGTTTTTTAATTGCTTCAAACAAAGCGGCTGTTTCTGCGATCGCTTCGGGCGTAGCATCCGGCATCTCCTTTGTGACGATCGCCGTCGTTTCGGGAGTAGCCTCTACAATTGTTACTTCAGTTACTTCAGTTACTTCATTCAAATTTGGATCAGTCATTGCGATATCTCCTTTGGTAATCCGCAAACACAGACTTTGTTATGTACTGCCAGAATTAATTCTGGCCCTTAAGACTTTGTACCAGAAAGAATTGGTTGAAAGCCCCAAGCCTTTGAGGGAGAAATTAAAATCAGACTATTCATTACTCGATTCCTCGGACTTCTAGGTAGAGGTCGCTTTTAAACTGTCAACTGTCAACTGTCAACTGTCAACTGTTGAACCATAGCACCAGAACTCATGCTGGCTGTTAAAACTTTCGATTTGTAGCGCCACAATTCATTCTAACACTTATCAATAAGAACCAGTCAATTCTTGTTCCAGCTTCATCAAATTTTCAATCCGCGATTCGGTAGTTGGATGAGTCGAAAACAAACTTCTAAACCAATCACCAGCAGACGAATTCACAATCAACAGCGGCGCAAAAGCTGGATTACCATCTAAGGGCATTTGCCGCGCCCCACTTTCCAGCCGCTGCAAAGCCCTCGCCAAAGCCCTTGGATTGCCCGTTAACCGGGCAGCCCCCGCATCCGCCGAAAACTCCCGCGTGCGCGAAATGGCTAGCTGAATCACCGAAGCAGCCACCGGTGCGAGGATAATTGTCAGCAGCAACCCTACAGGATTCGGGCTGTTGCGATCGTCCCTACCCCCAAACCACATACTGTAACTCGCCATTTGCGCCAACCACGAAATCGCCCCCGCCACCGTAGCCGCCACCGCTTGCGTCAGCGTATCGCGGTTGTCAATGTGAGTAAGTTCGTGGGCAATAACTCCTTCGAGTTCGTCCTCTGAAAGCATACTCATAATCCCTTCTGTCACCGCAACCGCCGCGTGTTCGGGATAGCGCCCGGTAGCAAAAGCGTTAGCTTCTTGGTTCACAGACATACCTTAAAATTGTCCATCCTTTCGGCAATACTTAAACCAAAAACCCGTTCGATAGAACCTGTGTTTTGAGCCTAAGAAAGAACAATCCCAGAGGGCTTATCTCCCCAAGCGATAGAGAGTTTCCTCTCTTGTTCCCGTGTGTCCCACGGTACGTTTAATATTCAAGATTTTAGTTTTCTGGTCTGGGTTACGTTAGTTACCCTAGCTATGTTTTTCGTGGTGTTCGCCACCCACTAACCATTATTATTTCCCGACCTGTCGTTTGAGCTTAGTGTCTCATGTGTATCGGCGGTTATTCTACCTGTAGTATTACTCTATTATACCATCTTGAACAAGAAATTTAGATAATTAAATCCGTCCTTTTAGGACGGGGCTTTAGACCCAATTTTCTGGTAAACTCCCGGCATCGGTAAATTAGCGCGCTGGGCCAGCCTTTCCACCATTGTATAAAGTCCCGGCGCTTGGCTAGCAGTTACCGGCACAGCCCCGTAAGCCGCCAAAGCGATTTTATCCGAGTAAAACCACGAACCTAAGTTCATGGCTGCGGCCAAACCAATGCCGATAATTGCACCGCCCGAACCGCCGATTACCCAATAGCTAACGGTAATTAACAGCGCACTTAACAAGCCTAACAAAGCAGCAGTTTTAATTTGATTCATTTCGGGACTCTCCCTGAAAGCACTCATTCAGTTGACAGTTGACAGTTGACAGTTGACAGATTAGAGCGACCTCTACCTAGAAGCAAGAGGATTGGAGTAATGAATAGTCTGATTTTAATTTCTCCCGATCGGGGTTCCGGCTTTAAACCAATTCTTTCTGGTAAATTAAGCAATAATCTCGATCGACCTTCAATAGTTGTTTGCATGGAATTTCGCCGCCGCCTACCAACAACCGGGTTGCGATCGCAGTATTTGGTGACATCACAGATAATTTTTGATTATTCGGGTTTTTTTGACTCTGTTCTCTTACATTCTATCTACCCAAGTTGAGCTCGCGTGTAGGATACCGCCAACTTGCAGGTACGGTTTAGCGTACTTTAGTTTTTAGTTGAGTGCATCTGGGTTTTGCAAATATGTGTGTAGGGGCGATCGCATGACCGCAGTAAATATGAGATTATAACTAATAACTTATATGCGGTCATGCGATCGCCCTCTTCAAAAACCTGATGCACCCCTTTAATTTCTGATAAATCGCTCCACCTCAAAATACAGACTACCAAGAAACCCGGTTGCTAAACACTGTAGAAATTTGAGATTTGGGCCTTTCAAGTTTCCAGCGGCAACTGTCCGGCATCGCCAGCATATAACAAGTGGTGAGATTTTTGAGCGTCCAGCCAAGATTTAGGAAATTGGTATTGAGATAGGAGGATATCTGCGATCGCGACTTGCATCTGATGCGCGCAGATATCGGGTGGCACTTTACCTGTGCCCGTACCCATGCCGGGAATCGCGATCGTTTCAATGATATGTTTGACCGGCGTTCCGTCTGGAACCGTGCCAAATTTTACGAGAGTTAAAATAGCCCTGGTTGCTAGATAAACATTGACTGTCTCTGTTAAAATTGTCGGAACCCGCATGGTTGGGGCAGCAATTAAATAGGGAATTTCGTCATGATCGGTATCGACAACTTCGGCTAATCCTACTAATAGTTCGCCGTGATGGCGAGTCTGAATTAGTTTTTGCAGGCGTTCTGGAACGTGACTTCCAAAATATTCAGCAATCTCTAAATTTAAGCCGCCGTCCATGAAGCCAAAACTATTCGCCGGACTCACAATCGCATCGCATTTCACATCAAAGATTGAACCGCGATGTATCTTGACATTCTCGATATTGCCACAAGTGCTTTCCCACGCTCTAACTAAGTTATCGTCTACGGCAGCCAGCACAATTTGCATACATACTCTCTATAATTTTTTAAATGGCGATCGCCCTTTTAATCATACAATAGTTTAGATGAGTCCGCTGAATCTAAAATCTAAAATCCTTTGATGCTGCAAGACCCGAATCTCCGCCACCCGATCGCAATTAGTTTCGGTGCCATTGTCGGCGCATTGAGCCGGTATTATATCACCTTGTGGTTTGCCAACCGTTTCGGAACGGCTTTTCCCTACGGAACTTTTTTTATCAACATCACCGGTTGCTTGGCTATGGGATTTTTTATCACCCTGATTTTTGAACGGGTGCCGACGGTTCCGTCCGAGGTGCGGTTAATGATAGCAACGGGATTTTTGGGGGCTTATACTACTTTTTCGACTTACGGTTTAGAGACAAATGTCTTGTTGCGCGATCGCTTTTACAGCTTTGCCACTTTTTACTGGGCTGGCAGTGCCATACTAGGAGTAATTGCCGTTCAGTTAGGCAGCATTTTAGCACGAATTGGCAAATAGATAAAATACTAATCGAGCATCTGTAGGGAAACTGCAATGCCGTGTCCGGCTTGCGGCTCGTCTAATGAAAAATAATTTATATGAAATCAGCACTTGTAGCAATTAATTTTAAAATTAATCTAAAAATTAATTTTTTTCAGCTCGACCAGGTTTTGGCGATCGCTCCTCAATTCCGCTTTAATTGATATCTTGCAGATTTTACCAGAAAGCATTGGTTTAAAGCCCCAAGCCCGATCGCGATAAATTAAAAGAAGAGGATTCATTACTCCAATCCTCTTCCTTCCTTTGTCAAGTGCTGTCAACTGTCAACTGTCAACTGTCAACTGTCAACTGAATGAAGCATTCCCGTCAGCAGGTATTGCTAAAAATGAGTTTATGAGGTATACGTATGGAAACCCAAGAATCAATGTTAAGACCAACGGAGGCAAACTCGTGTCTGCGGACAAATATCAGTTTTCAGTTTGTAAAAGTTTGTGACCAATGACCAATGACCAATGACCAATGGCTAATGGCTAATGGCTAATGGCTAATGACCAATGACCAATGACCAATGACCAATGACCAATGACTAATAACTAATGACTAATAACTAAAGTTAAATAACAAGCGAGGGAGTTTAGTTGTGGTAGTTAAAATAGCAACAGAGTGCCTCATTACCTTAAAAGGTGTCAGCAAGGCTTACCAGCAGCCCAACGGTCAACAAATATCTATTTTAGAGCCAATAAATTTAGAACTGCGATCGGGCGAAATAGTAGCTTTACTAGGCTCTTCCGGATCTGGCAAATCTACATTAATGCGGATGATTGCTGGACTAATCCCCCCCAGCGATGGTGAAGTTCTCTATCACAATCGTCCCTTAGTCGGCTTAAATCCTGGGATAGCGATTGTCTTTCAAAACTTTGCCCTTTATCCCTGGCTGACGGTACTAGAAAATGTAGAATTAGGATTAAAAGCTAAAGGAGACTTGCCAGAACCGCGCCGCCAAAAAGCCTTGCGAATGATTGATATTATCGGTTTAGACGGATTTGAAAATGCTTATCCGAAAGAACTGTCCGGCGGAATGCGGCAGCGAGTGGGATTTGCTAGGGCTTTGGCGGTAGAACCGGAATTGCTGTGCATGGATGAACCGTTTTCAGCCTTAGATGTGTTGACCGCAGAAAACTTGCGGTTTGAGTTATTAGATTTGTGGCTAGAAAAAAAGATTCCGACTCAAGCTGTATTAATCGTAACTCACGGGATTGAGGAAGCGGTCATTTTAGCCGATCGCATTGTAGTCCTCGGCCGCAATCCCGGGCGAATTCGCGCCGAACTAACCGTGACTTTGCCGCACTACCGCGATCGCAAAACTCCAGAATTCCAAGCCCTCGTAGACCAAGTGTACAAAATTCTGACGAATCCAGAGTTAAGCTGCGAAACAGTGGCTGCACCAACTCAAAGTACCGCTACTGCTGTATCTCAGACTCAACCCGCCCCCAGCACTAAATACCAATCTCTGCCGCAAGTACGCACAGGTGCGATCGCAGGTTTGTTAGAACTCCTGGAAGATCGCAAGGAAAAAGACCTCTACCGCCTCGGTCAAGAATTAATGTTAGAGGTAGACGACATTTTGCCGATCGTCGAAGCCGCCAAATTAATGGAATTCCTAGTAATTCAAGAAGGCGACCTCCTGTTAACACCAGTTGGAATTCAATTCATTGCCGGCGGAATTGACCAGCGCAAACAAATTGTTCGTACCCAAATTCTCAGCAACATTCGTGCAGTACAGCAAATTTCTCGAATGCTTCAGTCTAAGCGAAATCACCGCATTTCTGAAGAGTTGATTTTGGACATTCTCGAAGCCCACTTTAGCCCCCAAGAAGCAATGCGACAATTAAAAACTGCGATTGACTGGGGTCGTTATGCAGAGTTGTACAGCTACGACGAACCAGGGGGTGAAATATTTCTAGAATCCGAAGAACCTAAAAATGAGTAGTCAGTAGTCAGTAGTCATTGGTTACTGGTTACTGGTTACTGGTTACTGGTTACTGACTACTGGTTACTGGTTACTGGTTACTGGTTATTAGTCATTAGAATCAACAACTAACAACTAATAATTAATAACTAATAACAATAGTAACTGACCAATTCCCAATGCCCAATCCCCAATTCCCAATTCCCAATTCCCAATCCCCAATCCCCAATTCCCAATTCCCAATTCCCAATTACCAATGCCCAATTACCAATTACCAATTACCAATTACCAATTACCAATTACCAATAACTAATTATTATGACAAGACCCCTAACACCCGCCAATAAAACATTAGAAAGATCGACTTGGACTTGGCAAGACGGCTTGCTAATTCTAGCAATCTTCTCTCTAATTCTAGTAATAGTCCAAACAGCTTCTCAATTCAACAGTGACTACAACCCAAACTTTAAAATTGAGACCACCCTCAATGTATTGCCAGGGTATACAGCCCAGACTCTTTTACGCATGACAGCAGCCTATTTTTTATCCTTGCTATTTACCTTAGTTTATGCTTATTCAGCTTACCGCTTTCCTCTCGCAGCAAAAATTTTAATTCCCTTATTAGATATTTTACAGTCGATTCCAGTTTTATCCTTTTTGCCCGGAGTAGTTTTAGCGCTAGTTACATTATTTCCCGGTCAAAGAATCGGCGTAGAACTCGCATCGATTATCTTAATATTCACTGGAATGACTTGGAATATGACCTTTAGTTTCTATCAGTCCCTATCCGGCATTCCGCAAGAACTCAAGGAAGCTGCTCAAGTTTATCGGCTGAATGCTTGGCAACAATTTTGGACGTTAGAATTGCCCGCTGGTGCGATCGGGCTGGTGTGGAACAGCGTCATGTCAGTGGCTGGTGGCTGGTTCTTTTTGATTGCGATCGAATCTTTTACCTTGGGTGCTAAAAACTTTCATCTGCCCGGACTCGGTTCCTATTTGGGCAAGGCAGCTAATGAAGGCAATTTTGGGGCGATCGGCTGGGGTTTAGCAGTATTAATTGGTGTGATTGTAGCCATAGATTTTTTCATCTGGCAGCCTTTGATTGCTTGGGTGGAAAAGTTTAAATATCAAGCCGTAGAAGCGACCAATGTACCGCAGTCCAAGGTGTTGGATTTTTTAAGGCGATCGGCGACGCTGCGGGTGTTGAAGTCGCGCATATCGCCCGTAGGTGACAGTTTCGATCGCTATGCGGCAAGAGGTTTTGCACCTGCTCATTTACCAACCAGTCCTCGCGCACAAAGCCGCCTCGGCAATTGGATCAATTGGCTGTTTGTCAGCGGGTTTGCTGCGATCGTCCTTTGGGGAACCTGGGAAGCCTTACTGCTGCTGAGGTTCCTGAGTGTATCTGATTGGCAAAAAGTCGTGGGAGGTGCATTTTTTACGGCTTTGCGAGTCATTTGCGCGCTATTTTTATCGCTGTTGTGGACTGTACCTGTCGGAGTGGCGATCGGTCGAAATCCGCGTTTAGCTCAGATTTTGCAGCCTTTAGTGCAAATAGCCGCTTCTGTACCAGCAACGGCTTTATTTCCCGTATTGCTACTAGCTCTAATTCACGCTGGAGGCGGGTTGCAAATTGGTTCTGTAGCGCTGATGATGTTGGGTACAATGTGGTATTTGCTGTTTAATGTGATTGCGGGCGCTCAAGCCATACCTTCGGAGTTATTTGAAGCCGCGCAAGTTTACAAACTTTCCCTAATTCAACGCTGGAAAACTTTAATTTTGCCGGGAATATTCCCTTATTTAATCACAGGAATTATTACGGCGGTTGGCGGAGCTTGGAATGCGAGTATTGTCAGCGAATACGTGCAGTTTAAAGGTGAAATAATTAGAACGAGCGGTTTGGGCGAGACCATTTCTGAAGCAACGGCATCGGGTAATTTTCCTTTACTGTTAGCGGCTACTTCTGTGATGTCGCTGTTGGTTGTATTGACTAACCGTTTGGTGTGGCGCCCACTTTACCGTTTGGCACAAGAAAAATACCAGTTATTGGTTTAAGTCGGTTGACAGTTGATAGTTGACAGTTGGCAGTTGACAGTTGACAGTTGATAGTTGGCAGTTGGCAGTTGATAGTTGACAGTTGGCAGTTGACAGCTTGCCGTGAGCGAAGCCGAAGGGTTGACAGTATACCCATTCTCAAAGGCGATGAGGTAATTGGTAATTGGTAATTGGTAATTGGTAATTGGTAATTAATAATCGGTAATCGATCGCACTCTCCCGAACTCACACTCTGTTGCACTAGCTCGAAAACATCATACCAAGAAATTCGGTTTCGACAATACAGCTTGGTTTTGGTGCTGCCGCATCTGCCAAAAAATTCGGTTGCTCGCGCTGCCCGTGTAAATCATAATAACTGCAACCAGTGGTGTCAATAGGCTATAAACTGGATTCAGGAAGGCGTGCAGCACAGGTTGATACCAGTTACCACAAAAATGCAACTGTAGGTCAAGTTCAAATCTGCTGACTCAGTAAGTCATTCGCAATTCTTTAATCCCAAATCCCAAATCTAAAATCTAAAATCTAAAATCTAAAATTGCATGAGGAGGGTCATCAGTGACAGAAAACAATTATCAATCGTCTTCTCTACCCACCTACGCGCGAAAAGAACTGCGGGAATTAGTTCGATCGCAGTTAAAGGCTTTGTTGGAACAAGGAGACTTTCAAGGAGCAAAAGCGATTTTGCAGCCGGTGCAGGAAGCAGACATCGCTGAAGCTATCGAAGGCCTGCCGGAAACCATGCAAGTAATAGCTTTCCGGTTGCTTTCTAAAGACGAAGCGATCGCAGTTTACGAATATCTCGACTCCAGCGTTCAGCAGTCTCTGTGCGAAAAATTCAAACGCCAAGAAGTCATCGATATTGTAGACAAAATGTCCCCGGACGATCGAGCTAAACTATTTGACGAACTGCCGGCCATCTTAGTCCGCCGCCTCTTAGGTGAATTGAGCCCAACGGAACGCGAAGCTACGGCCCAACTCTTGGGTTACGAAGCCAGTAGCGCCGGTCGGATTATGACCCCAGAATACATTTCTCTCAAAGAAAGCTTTACCGTTGCTCAAGCTTTAGACAGAATTCGCTCTTTAGCTAAAACTACCGAAACCATTTATTCTCTTTACGTCACTGATGCGGCGCGAAGGTTGAGTGGCATTTTATCCTTGCGGGATTTAGTCACTTCTCCCCTCGACAAAACTGTCGGCGAAATTATGACCCGCGAGGTAGTTTCTGTGCAAACGGGAACGGATCGAGAAGAAGTAGCTAGGTTGATCCAGCGTTACGATTTTTTAGCTGTGCCCGTTGTAGACCGCGAACAGCGTCTGGTGGGGATCATTACAGTTGACGACGCGATCGACATTTTAGAACAAGAAGCTGCCAAAGATATTTATACCTTGGGTGGCGTCCAGTCCGGCGGCGACAATTATTTTCAGACCGATTTAATCACCGTCGCCCGCAAAAGGGTCGTATGGCTGTTTGTTCTGCTGTTGACCAACACTGTCACCGGAGCAATTATTAGAGCTCAAGAAGATATTTTGCACCAAGTAGTCGCCCTAGCAGCCTTTATTCCGCTGCTGACTGGCACTGGAGGCAATGTCGGAGCCCAGTCCTCAACTGTGGTAATTCGCGGTTTGAATACTGATGAAATTACAGCCATGGGCCCCTTTCAAGTAATTGTGCGTGAGGGGATGGCGGGAGCGCTCCTAGGCGCTATATTGGGGACGGTAGCGACGGGGTGGGCTTACACTCTGCAAGGGAATTTAGCCGTGGCAATCGCGGTGGGGGTGAGTTTGCTGGCGATCGCAATTTTAGCTTCTATTGCCGGTTCAGCTCTGCCGTTTCTCTTTCGTTCTTTGGGTTTAGACCCCGCTTTAATGTCTGCTCCTTTTATTACCACCGCAGTTGATGTCCTCGGAGTCTTAATTTATTTCACTTTAGCTCGACTAATTTTGCAATTATAATATATTTAATTAGATTCGCATAAATTAAAAACCCATAGTAATTTTAAATTCCGTGATGTACAGCCTCCCAATTCCCAATGCCCAATGCCCAATTCCCAATTCCCAATTCCCAATTCCCAATTCCCAATTCCCAATTCCCAATTCCCAATTCCCAATTCCCAATTCCCAATTAATCTATGTCATCACCTAATTCATCAACCAAAATTCAAAATCCCAAATCGAGCAATTTGTTAGAAACTGCTGAATTAATCTTTCTTGCTGCCTCGGCTGTAGGATTGGCTGCTAGTTTGGTTTTGCAGCAGAGCATTTATGTCGAAGTTCCTGTAGTAATTTCGCTCTTTTTTAATTTTGTGAACCGCCAGAAGTTTCGCGGGCAAGTTAAAACAAGTACCGCGGCAGTGTTCGATCGCGTAAACCAACAAGCCACTACGAGCGATCGGGCGATCGAGCAATTACAACTTGCTGTAAGTTCTTTAGATACAGCTCTTGCCCAAACATCTCGCGAAAATCTCAATGTTGGCCAGGCAGAAAATTCCCACTCTATAATTTCAGCAATTGAGAACCTGCGCCAGCGGATCATAATTTTAGAAAAAACTATTAAAATGATTCAAAGCGAGATCGAAATCACCAGCCGCCAATTCAAACAACGGCCTGAGTTGCAACAAGTCGAAACTTTGACAACAATCATTCTGGACTTGCAGGAGTTTATCAACGAACTGCCGCAATGGGGAAATTTGCAGCAGCGACAGCTAACAGAACTTCAGCAACAAGTAGATAATGCTTTGGCTCAGCTTGCTCAAGAAATTGCTGTGATTCCCAGCCGCGTGGAGGAGGCTGTAGCTAGTCGCGACGGGGAAATTAACCAACCGTTAGGTTCTGGTGTGAATGCTGAGTCCAAAAATGCCGATCGATCTAAAACCCAGAATGAGAAAATTCGCCAGAAATATCCCAGGGCTTACGTAAAGTGGAGTCGCGAGGAAGATGAGAATTTACAGAAAGAATATGCAAACTGCCAAGAAGTTAGTGAATTAGCTCAGAAATTTCAGCGACAACCTGTTGCCATTCGTTCGCGCTTGCAAAAATTAGGATTGATCCAATAATATCGAGGTAATTGGGAATTGGGAATTGGGAATTGGGAATTGGGAATTGGGCATTGGGAATTGGGCATTGGGAATTGGGAATTGGGAATTGGGAATTGGGAATTGGGCATTGGGAATTGGGAATTGGGCATTGGGAATTGGGAATTGGGAATTGGGAATTGGGAATTGGGAATTGGGAATGTGAGCATCTCAGTTTTGCATTTATGTATAGTGCGAGCGTCCCCGCTCGCGTATTGTACAATACGCGAGCGGGGACGCTCGCACTAATAACAAATAACAATAACAAATAACAAATAACCAACAGCAAATAACAAATAACAAATAACAAATAACCAATAACCAATAACCAACAGCAAATAACCAATAACCAATAACCAACAACCAACAACCAACAACCAACAACCAACAACCAACAGCAAATAACCAATAACCAACAGCAAATAACAAATAACCAATAACTAATAACCAATAACTAATAACTAATAACTAATAACCAATAACTAATAACAAAGCTATCGCCCTTTTTTTCAAAAGAGCGATCGCTTTGTTTATTTATTCAGTACCTGCTGCCAACAGCGGGCCACTAACATCACATCTCAAGGCTTTTTAGCCTTGCTCTACCTCATTCTAGAAATCTTGCGGTAACAAAGAACTTAAACGCTCCAATAAAGGATCGGACTCCCGACGAGGAGGAACCTCAGCATCAGAAACTGTATCATTCGCTACAGACTCAGACTCGATCGGATCAGGCTCTACTACTTTTGAAACTTGGGCAAAAGAAACTTGAGCAAACTTACTGTCAACACTCCCCTGCAACTGATCCAACTGCGCGCCCAATTGACTCAGGTGATGTTCCAGTCCTTCCAAACGGCTTAATTCCTCAGCAGAAACATTGCGCTCAAACTCAGCAAATCTGACCGCAAGTTCAGCAATACGCTGTTCCAACCGCTCAGAGCTATCTGTAGAGCTAGCAGACTCAGATACAGACAAAAACTGCCACAAAGCTTGCTTGCAGAGATTGCTGAAAGTCTGATACTTCGTAAAAGCCAACTCTTTTTCAATAGCCGCCAGCAAAGTTTGATCGGCAGCATCTTCCGTAAACGCCACCGAGAAATTCGCCTTATTTTTTGCCCACAGTGCCATAGGGTTCAAGCCTTAATGCGTTACTTTATCGTGGCTAGCTGAGCCTCAGCATAAATAAACTGTCCCAAAGCATTAGCTTTCCGAGAAGGCTGAGCCAAGTGAGCCTTAAGATTGGCGTCTTTCAGCAAAGGTTGGAGTACCTCCCAGAAAAATTCGCCGCCACCGCCAGTCAGAACTACGTCCGTCACCCGTTCCGGCAACCACTGTACCAAACGTTCGGACAGTTCGTTAGCGAAAGCCTCCCGCAAATCCTTAATAATCGGATCTAAATTAGTCGGCTTAGTCGCTCCTCTAGGACGGTAGAAACGCTGCCCTTCGGGTTTGTTCACCCCTTCCAATAAAGACAGGGATTGAGGGTCTGCCCCCGGAATTTTTGAGGCAACTTGTTCGTAGAATTTGTTCATGGCGAAGGAATCGCTCTTAGAAGCCGCTCGGGCGAACCGGAAACGATCGACCATTAACAAATCGGTAGTTTGGTGTCCGATATCGACCACAGCCACCGACAGTTCCGGCAACTCCGGCGTAAACTCCTTGTTGTCTTGAGCTTCGCACCAAATCAGGCTGCCGAATCCTTCCGGCATCACCCAAACGTGGCGAATATCAATTTCCAAACGCTCGCCGCGGTATACCACAACGTGGGGAGAGCGCAGTTGGCTGATAATCTCTTCCTTTTCTTTCTCAAACTGATCCTGCGAATAAAAAGGCAAACCCAGCACTACTGCCATTTCGCCCTTCATCTGGAAATATCCAGCACAGGAAAAAACCTTAACCAAAGCATCTACTACTTTCGACTGGTCAGCCCCACCGAGATTAGCGCCAAAGTCAGCGGCCAGTTGGCCGATGGCGTACCCCTTGCCCTGGTGCTCCAGCCACATATCCAACAGAGGGTCTGTTGCTTTTGACTCAAAGCTGCCGCCCCGCACCTTTTCCACGGGCATAGTAGCCACGTTGGCAGGGATGAAAACAACACCATTTGGGTTGCGACTCACGCAAGCTTTAGTTGCTGTACGACCCAAATCAGCACTAATAATCGATTTGTGAGAAGCGATCTTAGTCTGCTGCGTCAGCATAGCCGAATTAGGAACAAGCTGTCTAGTTGTCATTGAAATGTGTTACCTCACTGAGCCTCACCATTATCATGCCTTATCCCTGGACACTGCCGCGCTTAAAGACAGTGGGTTTTGAGGCGATTCTTCTAACTCTACCTAGATCGGTATTGAAATCAGCACCAAACATTATATTCGGGACGATCGCCCTTACCGTAACTAAGCTAACTTTTTCTCGATCGCGACGATCGCCGGCATCTTGCCCGATCGTGCATTGTTAAGTTAAATTTAGTAAAGATTCTGAGTGTAAACTTTTGTCACACTAATCCGAGACCGCCAGCTTACCCGATCTATCCCCAATTCAAGGCACCCGCATTTATGAAAATTTCTTGGCAAACTATACTACTTTGGACTTTACCCGCCCTAGTCATCGGCTTTTTCCTGTGGCAGGGAGCCTTCGCCGCGTCCCCGGCAGAAATGAGCAAGAACACCGCCAGCACCCGCCTGAGCTACGGTAGATTCTTAGATTACTTAAACGCCGATCGAGTGACCAGTGTTGATTTATACGACGGAGGCCGCACTGCGATCATCCTAGCCGTCGATCCCGAACTGGACAATCACGAGCAGCGGTGGCGGGTAGACTTGCCGTCAAATGCTCCTGAACTCGTTTCTAGACTCAGAGATTCCAAAATTAGCTTCGACACTCACCCCCTCCGCAACGACGGCGCCATCTGGGGAGTGTTAGGCAATCTAGTATTTCCTCTCTTATTAGTAGGAGGGCTGTTCTTCCTGTTCCGCCGCGGCGGCAACGTGCCGGGGGGCCCAGGCCAAGCCATGAATTTTGGCAAATCCAAAGCACGCTTTCAAATGGAAGCTAAAACAGGCGTACTGTTCGACGACGTAGCAGGCGTAGAAGAAGCCAAAGAAGAACTTGCCGAAGTCGTGACTTTCCTCAAAAAACCCGAACGCTTCACCGCAGTCGGCGCCAAGATTCCGAAAGGCGTGCTGCTAGTAGGCCCTCCCGGAACCGGCAAAACCATGCTGGCAAAAGCGATCGCAGGTGAAGCCGCCGTCCCTTTCTTCAGCATCTCCGGTTCAGAATTTGTCGAAATGTTTGTCGGTGTTGGCGCATCCCGCGTCCGCGACTTGTTCAAGAAAGCTAAAGAAAATGCTCCTTGTATAATTTTTATCGATGAAATCGATGCAGTGGGCCGCCAGCGCGGCGCCGGTATCGGTGGCGGTAACGATGAACGGGAACAAACCCTGAACCAGTTGCTGACCGAAATGGACGGTTTTGAGGGCAATACTGGCATCATCATCATTGCTGCTACGAACCGCCCTGACGTGCTCGACTCGGCGTTGCTACGTCCGGGACGTTTTGACCGCCAAGTTAGCGTTGATACACCGGATATCAAGGGCAGGTTGGAAATTCTTGAAGTTCACGCGCGCAACAAGAAGCTGTCTGAGGAGATTTCTTTGGATGCGATCGCCCGCCGCACTCCCGGTTTTACCGGTGCTGATTTGGCTAACTTGCTCAACGAAGCTGCCATTTTGACAGCAAGACGGCGCAAAGATGCGATTACGATGCTGGAAATTGACGATGCAGTCGATCGCGTCGTCGCAGGTATGGAAGGTACACCGCTGGTAGACAGCAAGAGCAAACGCTTGATTGCTTACCACGAAATCGGCCACGCGATCGTCGGTACAGTCATTCAAGCCCACGATCCCGTGCAAAAAGTTACCTTAGTCCCTCGCGGACAAGCCCGCGGCTTAACTTGGTTTATGCCCAGCGAAGACCAAGGTTTGATTTCGAGATCCCAAATCCTAGCCCGGATTAGCGGTGCATTGGGCGGCCGCGCAGCCGAAGAAGTAGTTTTCGGCGACGCTGAAGTTACCACCGGTGCCGGCAACGACTTGCAGCAAGTCAGCGGTATGGCCCGCCAAATGGTTACTCGCTACGGGATGTCTACCTTGGGCCCGATCGCCCTAGAAGCTCAACAAAGCGAAATTTTCCTCGGCCGCGACTACACGGCGCGATCGGAATATTCCGAAGAAATTGCCTCTCGCATTGATGGACAAGTTCGATCGATTGTCGATCGCTGTTATGACGAAGCGCGCCAAATTATTCGCGACAATCGTACCGTAGTCGATCGTTTAGTCGATTTGTTAATCGAAAAAGAAACCATCGACGGCGAAGAGTTGCGCCTAATCGTCTCTGAATACACTTTTGTTCCTGAAAAAGAACAATACGTTCCTCAGCTTTAAAAAGCTAATCTTCACGGAAAATATTCAGGGCGAATAGAATTCGCTGAGTTTACGATCGCACAAACAAAGTCCGCCTCCGCGGACTGAAGAAATTCAACCCGCGCAGGCGGGTTTTGTTTGTGTAGGAGCGGTTTCAACCGCCGAGTTTGTTTGTAAAATAGCAACAGTAGATTAACGTAAATTAACCCAGATGAACAATAAATTTGTCACCCATAAAATCAATAACTTGTTAAGCTTGTTTCTAGCTACTTTAATTTTTATTCCCCTCAATACTTTGAGCGCCCGCGCCGAAAAATTAAGATGTTTTGTAGATATTTGCATTGACCCCAGCAGCGTAAAATTAAGTAAATCCAATTTTCCCGGTGCACCCTCTTATCCTGTCAGAACTCTTTTAGGAACTCAGCAGTTTAGTAACGAGAAAATGCGGGTGCAGATGGAAGTTAACTGCAAGCAGCGAGAGTTTAGAACTGTCAGAGTTAGCCAAGATGGCGAAAATTGGTCAAATTTCGATCCGAGGTGGACTTTAGTCGATCGCAACTCATCTTTGTCTCGGATGGTTGACTATACTTGTCAGTTGACAGTTGACAGTTGACAGTTGACAGTTGACCGGGGATAGCGACCTCTACCTGGAAGGAAGAAGATTAGAGTAATGAATAGTAATTATTGTAGGGTGCGTCAGGGGGCTGAATATGTTTTGTACCTACTCAAAAATTCTCCCCCCTGACGCACCCTACGGCTAGTTAACCGCGCACCCTATACTTGTGTAGGCTGCAATCTAAAATCTAAAATCTAAAATCTAAAATCGGATGACCAACCCCATCGAATACCGGCAAAGACGCGAACAGTTAATGGCAAAAATTGGCAGCGGGACAGCAATATTTCGCAGCGCGCCCGCAGCCGTCATGCACAACGATGTTGAATACGCCTACCGACAAGATAGCGATTTTTTCTATTTAACTGGTTTCAACGAAGCTGCGGCGGTAGCAGTGCTCGCACCACACCACGAAGAACACAAATTTGTTTTGTTTGTGCAGCCAAAAGACTTGGAAAAAGAAACTTGGCACGGTTATCGCGCTGGAATTGAAGGCGCCAAAGCCTTGTACGGCGCCGATGAAGCGTTTCCGATCGCCGAACTTGCCGAAAAACTACCGAAATATTTAGAAAAAGCCGATCGCATATATTATCACTTCGGGCGCGATCGCAATTTCGACCAAACAGTCCTCAACCACTGGCAAAGCTTGATGCGAACTTACCCCAAACGCGGTACAGGCCCCACTGCGATCGAAGATTCCAACATCATATTACACCCGATGCGGCTGGTAAAAAGCCAAACAGAATTAGCATTAATGCGAAAAGCAGCTAATATCTCAGTTACCGCCCACAACCGCGCCCGAGAATTTGCCAAACCAGGCAGATACGAATACGAAATTCAAGCAGAAATAGAACATATTTTCGGCATGAACGGCGGCACCCCCGCCTACCCTTCAATTGTTGCATCCGGTTACAATTCCTGCGTCCTCCACTACATCGAAAACAACCGCCAAATGCAGGAAAATGATTTGCTGCTAATAGATGCCGGTTGTGCTTGCGGCTACTACAATGCCGACATTACTCGCACCTTTCCCGTCAGCGGCAAATTCACCGCCGAACAACAGATAATTTACGACTTAGTTTTGCAAGCACAAACCCAGGCAATTAGTCAAGTATATCCGGGAAATCCTTACAGCAAAATTCACGAAACCGCAGTGCGCGTTTTGGTGGAAGGTTTAATGGATTTAAAACTTTTGGTGGGCGACATTGAAGAGATAATTAAAGAGGAGAAATACAAGCCATTTTATATGCACCGCACTGGTCACTGGCTGGGATTGGACGTGCACGATGTCGGTGTTTATCAGTACGGCGAAAATCCGCAACTTTTGCAAGCAGGACAAGTTCTGACGGTGGAACCGGGGATTTATATTTCTCCTTATATTAAACCCGTTGAAGGACAGCCGGAGGTTCCTGAAAAATGGCGCGGTATAGGTGTGAGAATTGAAGATGATGTTTTGGTGACAGTTGGCAGTCATGAAGTTTTGACCGCCGGAGTTCCGAAATGAAAGCCGCTATGTTTCAACAGTTGACAGTTGACAGTTGACAGTTGACAGTTGACCGCTTGAGGGCGACCTCTTCCGGTCAGTCCGAGGATGGGAGTAATGAATCGTCTTCTTTTAATTTCTACGCCAAACCCAGAGGCTTTCAACCAATTCTTTCTGGTAACAAAGCAGAAGGTAATAAATCTTTTGTCTGGCTGCGGTCAATTTCACATTTCAATTTCACAAAGCGAAGAAGGCAGAAAATGGGAATAATCTCAATCAGCAGGCATTTTCTGGGCAAAACTTAATATATTTGTAAATTTTGTGTGAAATGGTGCTAGTTGGCAGTCAAGACTAGAGCCTTATAATGTTAGGCTAGACACAACTCTAGTCCGCAACTGCAAATTAAGAACTTACTATGTGTAGTGAGCCCACAGATATCGATCGCGCCCTCACCACCTGCGAAGCGCTAGTCGCAGAGCAAAAAGAAAAAATTCGGCAACTCGAAGAGAATTTGCAGGAAGAAATAGAATTGCGGCGCAAATTAGAAGCACAACTGAAAAGAGATATCATTGAGCTAACTCAAACAGAAGCTTCTTTCCGACAAAATCAAGAATTTATGCAAAGGGTGGCTGATACTACCCCCGGTGTTTTATACATTTACGACCTCATAGAAAACCGCAATCTCTATGGAAATCGCTACATCGCCGAGTTTTATGGTTGCACGGCGGCACAAGTTCAGGAAATGGGAAACGATGCCCTTTCTTTGCTAGTTTATGCTGAAGATATAGAGAAACTTAGCGTTCATGTCGAAACAGAAATAGCCGTAGCTAAAGATGGAGAAATCCTGGAAACAGAGTACCGAATTCAGCACCCTAGCGGCGAATTGCGGTGGTTTCACGATCGGCACGCAATTTTTTCTCGCACTCCTGACGGCAGGCCAAAACAAATAGTCGGAGTTGCCCAAGATATCACCGAGCGAATTGAGGCAGATGCCGCTCTCCGAGAAAATCAAAAGTTTATTCACAGTATAACCGAAGCACTTCCAGGCCTTGCGTACATTTACGATATTACTGAAAATCGAAATATTTATACCAACAACCAAGTTAACCAAATTCTCGGCTATTCCTCCGAACAAGTTCAACAGTTAGGAGACGCACTTTTTCCCACAATTATGCACCCCGATGATTTGCTAAAAATCCCGGAAATCCAAGCAAAAATATCAACACTCAAGGACGGCGAAATATTTGAGTGCGAGTACAGGCTGAGAAATGCTCGGGGTGAATGGCGCTGGTTTATGGGCAGAGATATTGTTTTCTTGAGAAACTCTGATGGTTCGCCGAAACAAACTCTCGGTATTGTTATAGATATTACTGAACACAAGCGAGTTGCCCTAGAGCGAATTGAGTTAATCGCATCTCTTGAAAAAAGCCAGGAAATGTACCGAACTCTGATCAAGCATTATCCGAATGGATCGGTATTTTTGTTCGATTCTGATTTGCGCTATATTTTGGTTGACGGTCAAGGTTTGGCAGTAGTTGGTTTGTCCAAAGAACTGGTGGAAGGCAAAACCTTGTCGGAAATATCGCCGCCAGAAGATTTGGATTTTTTTGAGACCAAATATCGCGCAGCTTTAGCAGGAGAAGAGAATAATTTTGAATATAAATATCGCGATCGATTTTATTCAACAACAGTTTCTCCAGTCAAAAACGACCAGGCAGAAATTTTTGCAGGCATGGTAGTTACTCAAGATATTACAGAAAAAAAACAGTCAGAATTCGTGCTGCAACGCCTTAAAAATGAGCTAGAAATAAAATATCACAAGCGTACTGAAGATTTAAGAATAGCTAACCAACACTTGCGAGAAGAAATTATCGATCGCTGGCGTACCGAAGAATTTTTGCGGGAAAGTCAGGAACAGCTAGAATTGTTTTTTTCTCAATCTTTAGATGGTTTTTTCTTTATGATGCTGGACGAACCAGTGTACTGGGACGATACCTCTGACAAAGAAAAAGTTTTGGATTACGTATTTTCTAACGGGCGGGTAACGAAGGCAAATGATGCTTTGATCGCTCAATACGGAGCTACTAGGGAAGAGTTTATTGGCGTGACGCTTAACTCTTTCTTGTTCCACAACTTGGCTGGTGACAGAGAAATTATTAGGCAATTTTTTGATGCTGGCAGAATTCACATCGAAAATGACAATCGCAAGTTTGATGGTGAGCTAATTTGGGTGGAAGGCGATTATATTTGCATTAACGATTCCCAGGGCAGAATTGCCGGGTATTTTGGGGTGCAGCGCGATATTAGCGATCGCAAAAAAGCAGAAGCTGCCCTTAGAGATAGCGAAGAACGTTTTCGCGCAACCGTCGAACAAGCAGCAGTCGGCATTACTCATTGCGATAAAAATGGTCGCTATTTGCGAGTCAACCAAAAGTTCTGTAATATTTTGGGATATACTGCGGAAGAGTTGCTGTGCGGAACTTGGATGGATGTCAGTTACTGTGAAGATCTAGAGCCGGACAGGGAAAAAAATAACAGATTGTTTGACCGGGAAATTGACTGTTTCAACATGGAAAAACGCTTGGTTTGCCAAGATGGTTCTTTAATTTGGGTAAATATCACTGTTTCCCTCGTCCAAGAACCGTTGAGCGGAGCAATTTACAATGTAGCAGTCATAGAAGATATTAGCGATCGCAAACAAGCTGAAGCAGCACTGAAGGAAAGCGAAGAAAGGTTTCGACAGCTAGCAGAAAATATTGAAAGCGTGTTTTGGATGGTAGGCGTTCACCCCCAAGAATTTATTTATGTCAGTCCGGGTTACGAAAAAATTTGGGGGAGAAGCAGTGCTGATTTGTATGCTTGCGGGCGCTTTTTTGCAGAGTCACTCCATCCAGAAGATCGCGCTCGGGTGATTGCTACATTCACTAAACAAGTTCTAGCTGAAGACGAGATTGAGTATCGCATTGTCAGGCCGGACGGCGAAATTCGCTGGATTCGCGATCGGGCTTTTCCGATTAGAAATCAAGGTGGTGAAATTTACCGCGTTGTTGGGATTGCAGAAGATATCAGCCAAGCAAAACAGGCAGAAAAAGCGATCCGTGAAAGTGAAGAACGCTTCCGCCAGCTTGCAGAAAATATCCAAGATTCCTTCTGGCTAGTTTCTGCTGATTTTACCGATTTATTATATCTGAGCCCAGCTTACGAACAAATCTGGGGGCGCAGTCGCGAAGAATTGTATGCCGAGCCGATAAAATGGATGGAGTGGGTGCATCCAGAGGATATACATTTGCTGCAAGAGGGACTTCCGCAAGTGTTGCAGGGCGAGTTCACCAGTATCGAATATCGGATTGTACTGCCTGACGGCACAATTCGCTGGGTGTGCGATCGAGCTTTTCCCATTTATGACGAAGCGGGCAAAATTTATCGGCTGGCGGGTATTTGCGAAGATATTAGCGATCGCAAATTGACCGAGGCCCGCATCCAAGCGGCACTCCGCGAAAAAGAAGTATTGCTCAAAGAAATTCACCACCGAGTCAAAAATAATATGCAGGTAGTTTCCAGCCTGCTGCAACTTCAAGCTCAATACATTGAAGACGAACCGACGCTTGCTTTATTTGAAGAAAGCCAAACCCGCATCCATTCAATGGCTCTGATTCACGAGCAACTTTATCAATCGGAAAATATCGATCGAATCCACCTCCCCCCTTACGTTGAAAACTTGATTGCTAATTTGTATCAATCTTTTGGTTGTGGTAACACTTCTATCAAATTCAATCTCAATGTTGATTCCATATATTTAAATATAGAAACGGCAATTCCTTGCGGTTTAATCATTAATGAACTGGTTTCAAACTCCTTAAAGTATGCTTTTGGTCAAAGTTTATCGGGAGAAATTAGTATTAATTTTAATGAAAGTAATTTCCCAGAATTTCATTTAAGTATTCAAGACGACGGCAGCGGATTTCCGGCGGACTTTGATGTGGAAAGTAGCGAAACATTAGGATTGCGATTAGTGCGGATGTTAACTCAGCAATTAGAAGGAAATCTGGTTATTGACACTGAGTGCGGAACTTGTTACCATATTACTTTCCTTGAGTTAAATTATCGGCGTCGCATTTAAGAAAAAAATATGAATCCTATAAAAATATTGGTAGTAGAAGATGAAATAATTGTAGCTCAGGACATAGCAGGCAGATTAAAAAAGCTGGGTTATGCAGTAACAGCTATTGTTGCTTCAGGAGAAGAAGCTCTAGAAAAAGTAGACGAAAGTCCGCCAGATTTAGTGCTGATGGATATCGTGCTTAAAGGTGAGATGGACGGCGTGACAGCCGCAGAAAAAATTAGAAATAAGATAGATATACCGACAGTATTTTTAACAGCTTATGCCGACGATAAAACGATGCAAAGAGCGAAAATTACAGATCCATTCGGCTACATTATCAAACCATTTCAACAAAATGATTTGCGGGTGGCGATCGAGATTGCGCTCCACAGGCACGAAATCGAAACCAAAATGCGAGCAGCTCTCAAAGCTTCGGAAGCAGCCAGAGAGTCGGTGGAAGAAAAAGCGCACCGCCAAAACCAGTATATATCAATGGCTGCCCACGAATTGCGGAACCCGCTGAACACGATTTTAATCTCTGCCGAGCTCCTAGAACTCGATCGCACTCGCAGCAGTGACGAATCTCAAGTCAAAACCCTGCGCCTAGTGCACTCAGCTACCCAAAAGATGAACCAGCTAATCGAGGATATGCTGTTCATGGGCCGAGCAGAAGCAGGGAGACTCAAATGCAATCCATTACCGATAAATTTACTCGAATTTTGTCAAGATTTGCTGGATCAATTGCAGTTAGGACATGAAGCCAAACACAAACTAAGATTCAGCCCGTCTGCCGTTACCAGCGCGATGTTAGATCAACAATTGCTGCACGGCATTATTTCTAACTTAATCGTCAACGCCATAAAATATTCTCCCGACGGCGGGCAAATAACCTTAGAATTGGAATGCCGTCAACCAGGCGAGGGAGACAAAGAAGCTATTTTCTGCTTGTCTACTCAGTCTTTGTTTGCCAATTCCCCATTTAAAAATATTAACTCTCCTTTACTAATTATTCGCATCCGAGACGAAGGTATGGGCATCCCAGAAACCGAAGTAGGGAAAATATTTGAAATGTTTTACCGTTGCAAGAATAGTGGAAAGATTAAAGGTAACGGTTTGGGATTGACGATTGTTAAAAAAGCTGTGGATTTGCAAGGAGGTGCGATCGCCTGCGAAAGCAAAATCGGCGTTGGTACTACCTTTACAGTCGCGCTTCCTTACGTAGCCCTTTCCTCTAAGGCTGAATTGTCAAAGACTTAAATGCCAGGTAACGGAGGACACGGCAATGCCGTTTCCCTACCCCAAAATAATCATGAACCCTTGATGAGAGATGTAACCATCGCAAGCATTTATTGTAGGGACACGGCAGTGCCGTGTCAGACGTGGTTCAACTGTGCTCACCCACCGCTGTGGGTAATATCAATTCCGATGCCACTAATCAAAATGTTGCAAAATCCACTCAACCCCCGCAGCTAAATTTGCAGCAATAAAATCAGGTTTAGTATGGTGCTGATACTCGCCACTCAACACGCTTTCCCCGTAACCAGTCTGCACCAAAATACCAGTACAACCGGCATTGTGAGCCATATCGACATCCGTCGCTTTATCCCCCACCATAAAACTATTCGCCAAATCCAAATCGTGTTCCCAAGCCGCCGCTACCAACATCCCCGTATTCGGTTTTCGCCAAGTCGTGTACCGGGTAAATTCTGGATTTGTTCCGCCTTCTGCTGCACTCAAGTAAGGACAATAATAAAGAGCATCTAACCTCGCTCCGGCTTCATTTTCTAGTAACAAACACAGGCGTTTGTGCAAATTTTCTACGTGGGCCACAGGATAATAACCCCTCGCCGGCCCCGATTGATTGGAAACCAAACAGCAAAATATTTGTCTGTCATTTAAACGGCGTACAGCTTCAGCTATGCCGGGGATTAAATGCAAATCTTCTAGTTTGTGAATGTAGCCAGCTTCGATATTGAGAACGCCATCGCGGTCGAGAAATACTGCTCGTTTCATAGAATTGCGATCGGATTGTAGATACTGTCTGGAACTGTCAAGGAGTAGCGCTCAAATAATTCGGGATCGAAGGCTTTTTGGATTTATAAAACCCCAAAACCGTGCGACTCCAATTATACTCTAGCTACCCTAAAAAATCAAGACAGTATCTACAGATATTAGACAAGATTACAAAAGTCCTTTTAATCAAATTTTGGGACGGGCTAGAAGCCCATCCCACAAGAAAAAAGATTTTTTTGGGAGGTTGCTCAGAGCAGCGTCCTAACTATTTTTGCAAGAAGTCTATTGCAATTAATTTATCCGCCCCGTCACTACTTTTTGTACCAAGCTTGGCGCCACTGTTTCATTTGCTCAATCTCTTGCTTTTGCGAAGTCAGAATCTCTTGAGATAATTTCTTCATTTCCGGCCGTTTCGACTTCTGCAACGCATCTTCAGCCATCACTAAAGCTCCTTCGTGGTGGGGAATCATCGCATTCAGAAATCGGAGGTCAAATTCAGCATCAGCCGCTCCTAAATCCATGCTCATCATCATGGCTTGCATTTGTTCGGGAGTCATTGGCATCATGTGATTCATTTGAGCGTGATAAGCCATTGGCGTACTGTCGGCTTTGGCATACCAAGTTTTTCGCCACTCTTTCATTTGATTGATTTCGCGGTTTTGAGCGGCAATAATGTTATTAGCTAGTTTTTTCATTTCCGGGCGCTTTGACTTGTTGAGCACCTCTTTCGCCATGTTTACAGCACCTTGATGGTGTACTGTCATGCCATCAATAAATCGCAAATCGTAGTCGGCATCAGCCGGGCCTAAATCCATTGACATATTGTGATTCATGCCATGATTCATACCACCCATGCCGCCACTTTGTGCCGCGTCTTGCTTGTTGTTCGCTTGGGTTGTTGCGGTAACATTTGGGGCTTGAGTTGGGCTGGTAGGAGATTTTGAACAAGCTGCTAGAATTCCGCTGGTTGCGGTGGCTGTGGCGGTCAAGATTAGCGCTGCCAAGCCTGTTTTTAATGAAATTGGTTTCATAGATTTTATATCCTTAAAACTCCCAGGTTTATTCAGTTTCTCACATATAAATGAAATTGGCATGAAATTCTTGAGTCGAAGTTGTCAGTTGACAGTTGACAGTTGACAGTTGACAGCGACCTTTACCTAGAAGGAAGAGGATTGGAGTAATGAATAGTCTGATTTTAATTTCTCCCAAAAAAGCTTGGGGCTTTCAACCGATTCTTTCTGGTAAATAAATCTTGCCGTGCCATCAATTAGATAAAGGATGAGTTTCACTAAAACTTAATAATTAATTTGGAATTTCCCCTTGACTCTCCTGCTAACTGGAGACTTTACAATGGAGTTAATTCATCTATGAAGCTTCGGGTGCATTTCACTTTTGAAGAGGGCGAAGCATGACCGCATACAAGTTATTAGTTATAATCTTATTTTCACTGCGGTCATGCTTCGCCCCTACAAACATATTTGCCTTGCACAGGTCGCTGCACCCGAAGCAAAGTAGTTTCTGCTGAGGTTCCACAATTATGACTTTAGAGCTAAAAATTCCCAAAATGGCTTGTTCGGCTTGTGTGAATACAATCACAAAAGCAGTCCAAGCTATTGACTCAGGCGCTGCTGTTGAGGCAGATATCAAGACAAAATTGGTCGCGATTCAAACGGCTAAGCCGGAAAGTGAAGTTAGAAAAGCGATCGCATCTGCTGGCTATCCAGCCAGTTGATTTTAGATTTTAGATTTTAGATTTATATCATGTCCGCAGAGAACGACCATGATAAGATTTGTTTGTAGTGAGGACTTCAGTCCTCTGAATTATGAGGACTGAAGTCCTCACTACAAACCGTTTTTATTATGGTAATTTACAGGACATAATATTACTCTACAGATGAATCTGGGAGATTGAATAAGAGTCTCATCTTTTTGATTCTCTACTACAGCCCTGCGGCCGCTTGTATCCGTTTTTTGGGGTGCATCTGGTTTTTGAAGAGGGCGAAGCATGACCGCATATAAATTATCAGTTATCATCCCATATTTTCTGCGGTCATGCTTCGCCCCTACGGATGTATTCGCCAAACCCAGATGCACCCGTTTTTTGGGATTATTTGAACCCAGAAGCTCATTTTATAATTTATGAGGGCATTTATGGACAATCTCACACTTAAATTGCGGGGCATGAGTTGTGCTGCTTGTGCTTCCTCTATCGAACAAGCAATTAAATCTGTCCCCGGCGTAATTGAGTGCAGCGTCAATTTTGGCATGGAACAAGCAACCATCCAATATGACTCGAAGCAAACCAACTTAACAATCATTCAAGAAGCTGTTGATGCAGCGGGATACGAAGCTTTGCCCCTGCAAGAAATGGCAGAGGATGATGCAGAAAAAGCCGATCGCAAATCCGCATCTCAAAACTTGCAGCGAAAACTCTGGATCGCAGGCAGCATCAGCATTATACTGGTTTTGGGCGGCATTCCAACCATGACAGGCTGGCACCTGCCATTCATTCCCGCATGGCTGCACAATTTTTGGTTGCAATTAGTGCTGACATCACCAGTACAGTTTTGGTGCGGTAAATCGTTTTATGTGGGGGCTTGGAAATCGTTAAAACGGCGCGTCGCCACAATGGATACCCTGATTGCTTTGGGGACAAGTGCTGCTTACTTTTATTCGGTATTTGTGACATTTTTGCCCGGTTTATTTACCTCGCAAGGTTTGAATCCTAGCGTTTACTACGAAGTTGCCACCAGCGTGATAGCGTTAATTTTGTTGGGAAAAAACCTCGAAAATAGAGCGAAGGGAGAGACTTCGGAAGCAATTCGCAAACTCATGGGTTTGCAAGCAAAAACTGCTCGGATCGTTCGCAACGGAGAAGAGTTAGAAGTACCCATCGCCCAAGTGGCAATTGGTGACATTGTGCAGGTGCGTCCGGGCGAGCAAATCCCCGTTGACGGAGAAGTGATTGAAGGTGCTTCGACGGTAGATGAAGCAATGGTTACGGGGGAAAGTTTGGCTGTCAAAAAGCAACTTGGCGATGAAGTTATTGGAGCGACAATTAACAAAACAGGCAGCTTTCGGTTTCGCGCTACCAGAGTTGGCAAAGATACATTTTTAGCTCAAATTGTCAAGATGGTGCAGGATGCCCAAGCTTCAAAAGCACCGATTCAAAAGTTAGCAGACCAAGTGACGGGCTGGTTTGTTCCTGTAGTAATTGCCATCGCTTTAGCTACTTTTATTATTTGGTTTAACGCGATGGGTAACTTCACTTTGGCGACGGTGACAATGGTGGAAGTGCTGATTATTGCCTGTCCCTGTGCTTTGGGTTTGGCGACTCCGACTGCTGTGATGGTTGGCACGGGTAAAGGTGCAGAAAATGGAATCTTAATTAAAGGAGCCGATAGTTTAGAATTGGCTCACAAAATTCAAATTATCGTGTTAGATAAAACTGGAACGCTTACGGAAGGTAAGCCGACTGTTACTGATTTTGTGACAATTAAAGGAACGGCCCAGAGCAATGAGTTAAAGTTGCTGCAATTGGCGGCGTCTGTAGAGCGAAATTCGGAGCATCCTGTAGGGGAAGCTGTGGTTAGATACGCTCAATCTCAAGAGGTGAAGTTGACAGATATTCAGGATTTTGAGGCTGTGGTGGGGAGCGGCGTGCGAGGGGTTTCGGGGGGAAAGTCGATCGCCCTGGGAAGCCTCAGGTGGATGCAGGAACTAGGCTGCGATACTGAATATCTGGAGCTGCGCGCGCGAGCTTTTGAAGCTGCGAGCAAAACGGTGGTTTGGATGGCTGTAGAGGGCAAAATTGAGGCAATTCTGGCCATTGCGGATGCTCTGAAACCTTCGTCGGCGCGATCGGTGAAAGCGCTGCAAAAACTCGGTTTGGAGGTGGCCATGCTGACTGGGGATAACCGCGCGACTGCGGAGTCGATCGCCCAATCGGTAGGAATTACTCGGATTTTTGCCGAAGTTAGACCCGACCAAAAAGCAGCTCAAATCCAAGCGCTGCAAGGAGAAGGCAAAATTGTAGCGATGGTGGGAGACGGGATTAACGATGCTCCTGCTTTGGCCGCTTCGGATGTGGGAATTGCGATCGGTACCGGCACTGATGTGGCGATCGCAGCCAGCGACATTACCTTAATTTCCGGCGATTTGCAAGGCATAGTTACAGCAATTCAACTTTCCCGCGCCACGATGCGGAACATCCGCGAAAATCTGTTTTTTGCCTTTATTTACAACATCGCGGGTATCCCGATCGCCGCTGGCATTTTGTACCCGATTTTTGGCTGGTTGCTCAATCCGATTATCGCTGGTGCAGCAATGGCTTTTAGTTCGCTTTCGGTAGTGACTAATGCTTTGCGGTTGCGGAATTTTAAAGTGAAAGTTATTGCATAATTTAAGAGGGATTTGAGAAATGTTTAGCCAGCGTCAAGTTTTAGGAAGTCTCGCAGGTTTAGGAATTATGCTCGGACTTGCATCGGGAGTTCGAGCCAATCAAATATCAACTCATCCTGCAAATTCAACTGCTCAATTTCGGCAAATAGAACAACCGATAAGTTTAAAAATTGGCATAACAGCAGGCGGATTGAGCTTAATTGGTTTAGAATTATGGTGGTTTTTGTTCAGTAAAAATCAAGCTTAGAAGGAAGAAGGAAGAAGGAAGAAGGAAGAAGGAAGAAGGAAGAAGGAAGAAGAGATACACAGCAAGCTTTTTAGCGAGCCGTATTTTACGTTTTATTAGGTGGATTTACCTAAAACAAAGTAAATTTGGCCGTTGCGGTTTTTTCCACCAAGAACTCGGTAAAATTAAGAAAGCTTAAAAAATTTGGAGTGAGCTAAATGCAACTACTACACACGATGCTCCGAGTCGGAAACCTGGAAGAGTCCCTCAAATTTTACACCGAGGTTCTGGGGATGAGATTGCTGCGACAAAAGGACTATCCAGACGGTAAATTTACTCTGGCTTTTGTGGGCTACGGCGACGAATCCGACACTACAGTTTTGGAATTAACTTACAACTGGGGCGTCGCCGAGTACAATTTGGGTGATGCTTACGGTCATATTGCGATCGGCGTTGACGACATTTACGGTACTTGCGAAGCAATTAAAGCCCGCGGCGGCAAAGTTATTCGCGAACCCGGCCCGATGAAGCACGGTTCAACAGTCATCGCTTTTGTCCAAGATCCAGATGGATATAAAGTTGAATTAATTCAACTGAAAAATCAAGGTAGCAGCAGTCAGAAAGTAAGTGCGGCGACTGCATCTTAGTCTTCGCTAGGACAGGCTAGAAGCCCATCCCACAATTGTGTTTCTTGTGGGATGGGCTTCTAGCCTGTCCCAAAATTTGATTAAAAGAACTTTGGCAATTCAAGTCTGCTTTCAAAGGTAGGCTGGCACCTACCAAGGTATGTAGTTGCGCTTCAGCGCTCTTTATAATATTAGGGAAGAGCGCTGAAGCGCAACTACGTACCTAATTTGAGCGCTGAAGCGCAACTACGTACCCAAGAGCGCTGAAGCGCAACTACGTACCTTTGGAGCGCTGAAGCGCAACTACGTACCTAATTTGTCTGACGACAATAAAACCGCCCTGCTACTGACAGAATGCGAAGGGGTTTTCCACACTTTTAATTCGATCGCACTGACGGTACAAATTGCTGCAAGTAACTCTTTTGCCACAAAATAGAAAAACTGTTCCCTATTTGGCTTAAACTGTCAAATTTAGGAATTAATTTAGATTCTCGGCGCTTGTCTAAGGCAGCGAGCGTCGCAAAGAATATAGCTAATACTAACAAAAATACCACCATCACAATAAAAAACATAGTCCAATAGACTAGAAATTCACTTTGGTAGTAGTTGACGGTCAATATCGAGTTAATCACTGCATCGGATAAATACAAAACTAGCCCTATTGAAAACCACACTCCTAACAATAGCCACGTCCACTTAAACATCTGTGTTGCAGTCTTGTTATTTTTGGACGCCGAAAGTTCTAAATCTCTAATTTTGCTGTTAATTTTTGATGTGACTTCATACAAAGTAGACTGCAAAGAATCTCTGATTAAATTCAAATCGTTGTCGAGGTTTATGCACTGCTCGGACGTGCTTTTGTCAACACTCACGTTTTGGAGTTTCCTGCGGTGTTCAGCCAGTTTATTACCAAGGGTCTGATCCCATTCTTGCAGCCGCTCTACTGTCAAATACAAAAGTTCCCTATTCGCATCTAACAAGCTCTGACAATCTAGGATCGACTTAACTAACTTGCTCAAATTGTGAATATGCTCGTCTACAGCATTTTGGTATTCCCTCTGTTTATCTGACAAGAAATTTGCCATTGCGATATCATCGTCGCACAGCGACACAGCCTCAGAATACACGCCGTCAATTTCCTTTTTATCTAGATACAGTGACGCTTTGCACTCCTCAATTTCGGGAATGGTCAGAGATTCTAAAGACTGATGTTCTACATGAAATTTATATAGGAGCGCTGTCATAATTTGCGCCGATTTTCGGTCTAGCCGATCTTGGTAAGGTTCTAACATAATTGCCGCTCGATTTTTGATCGCCGCCTCCGGGTGGTGCAGAAACTCAAAAACTTTGGCAACTATTTGGGAGAATTCCCACTCCTTAAAATTATTTTTCGCCACATCCAAAAAGTTGGTGATGGCTGCATCCTTTTCGGCATGAAATTTGTACCCATCATCCGTAACTGCGATCGCAGGAAATACGCGATCGACCCAAAACAGATATTCCTCGCAATCCATTAACACACCCAGCAGCAGCCAGCTAGGGCCGTAGACCCAAAAATCGAGACAATTCTCATATTCCTTACCGCTGTCCATTCTGCTGTTGTCGTTCAAAGCAAATTTATTGCTGGCTAACAGTTTAATTTGCTCTTCTACAACCCGCTGCTCAATTTCTGCTGCATTAATTGTGACATGGCCAGCAGATTCCTTGCCTTGTGCTTGCCATTCATCCAACAAAATTGACTGAATGCTAACAGCAGCACACCACCGAATTAAAGGAGTCGCTCCCCCTAGCGCTTCCTGTTCCAACACCGCTAGCTTATTTTCGCTAAAATCACTTGATACAGGTTCCTCACTTGATATAATACCCTCTCGCACCTTGCCCAATGCTTGAATTGCCAAAGCCCGAAACAGCAAATTTGGATGCGGTTTTCTAGCGGATTCTGGTATATCTTGCCCTAATATTCCGCTTTTGGGTACGTCCAGAACTTCAGCAAAAGGAGCGATTCCGCATTGTTGCAAGATGCCTTCAACGGTGTTTATTCTTTCCCAAGGTTGAGTATATTTGGTGAGACTGAAGATGAGCGCTGTGTCGCTGCACTCCATTGACTCAGGGATGCTAGTGCGATCGAGTTTCCAGAGATTGCTTGTCATAATTTGTCGCCATGACAATTGCTAGATCTTAACGTCGTTGTCCGATGCTGAATGCAACTCTACATCTACTGCTGCTTTTTGTCAATATTAGTCCCGAACGCAGTTGACACATAGGTAAGCTGGGTATCAAATTTCACGAGTATATTTCTGGTTGGTTGCTTTCATGCGATCGAGTTCAGTGAAGGCTGATACCCCCTATCCCTGAATAAGGGGAATAAAAGAGTTCTTCAAGTCTCCTAACTATCAGGGCGATGCGAGGATCTCCGAAGGCTCGACAGTATTAACTCAACCGTATGGTGAATAAAACCGATATTTTCCGTAGCAACCGGGTTGAGCAAGCCAAATATCTGTCGGCGACTAAGGAATGAGAATTAAATAACTTACAATTTTTATTATTCTTGTGGGATGGGCGTCCCGCCCGTCTTTTCGGGACGGGCTCTCCCGCCCATCCCACAAATATGTGTAAATTATTTAATTCGCGATCCTCAGTATATAATTTTACACGAATCCGATAAGATGTCTAATTTGCAGGCTATTTTTTTTGACTCGAATCAACCTAGGATGCTTCTTTCTTTTTCGGGAGTTTTAAAATTTTGTCCTTCGCCATTTTGTCAACGATTACGTCGCTGATAATTTGAGCTCCGTGGGAGGTAAAGTGCACGCCATCATTAATTTTTACATAACCTCGCTTGCCGGATTTGTCAGCAACTACGGGGACAAAATTCCCTGCTTCAGCAAAAGCATCCCAAGTAGAAATAAATTCTATTTTTGATGAAGACTTGCTGGCATTTTTATAGATGTCGTTCATGATGGGAAAAGCTTTGAGATACGAAGATTTGTTAGATATCGATTGACCTATCCAATACACTTTTTTTACGGAGGAAGAGCCAAGTAATTTGGCATATTTATCTACTCTTGCTTGATAAGCTTTTTGCCATTCGGGGGTCAGAATAGCCCGGTATTTTCCTTGGTTATCGGTGATATCTTGAGTGTCATTGCCTCCGAACAAAATTATCACTACATCTGGCCCGTAATCCTGGATCATTTCACTGGTTCTGGCGTACCAGTCATAATAATCTATCCGATTTAATCCGCTCGATACTTTGTAGTCGATTTTGGTATTTGAGATATTGTATTTTTCTTTAAGAGTGTACTGGAGTTGAGTTCCTAAATCGAACATTACGGAATCTCCAATAAATAAAAATTTGCGATAAGCTACGGTTATTTTTGGTTTGGATGGAGTGGGTTTCTTGGCAGGCTTTGGGAGGATGACTGCCGATTTTGTTGCGGTTTTGACCGGAATTTTGTCGGGGTTTTTGGAAATGCTATCGAAGTTAATATCTTTGATTTTGCTCCAAAAATCTTGTTCGGATTTCCTGAAGCCGTCTATTTCGATCTGGCGCGCTGCTTGTTTGATTTCGGTACTGGCTAAAGGAGTTGAAGAAAAGCTTTTCACAAATAAGGATAAGTTGGAAAATATTAAGGTGAGAATTACAGAGGTAACTATCAACAAAATTTCTCGGTCTTTCATAAGAAGTTATTTGTTATTTGTTATTTGTCATCATAAAGGAAGGAGAAAGAACGTAATAAGATAAAAAAAAGTCTTTTTTGTGATTTATATAGCGGTTCTCAAAAAAGCCAGGTATGCCCTATGCCCTATGCCCTATGTCCTATGCCCTATGCCCTATGCCCTATGCCCATGAGTACCTCATATGAGAACTCGAAAGGCTATACTTGTTTATTAGAAGTTAAAGTAAATAAAAGGTGGGACGGTACTTGGGCCTAGCATTAAGATAGCATACACGAGCAGGGAAACTAAGACAACCCGAAAGAATAGGTTGTTTAATGACAATATTGTTTGCAATACTTGGGAAATGATCTCGCCCCACAGGTTGATTGCGCCAATGACTGCAATTACTAGATACAATTGCCAAAAGTTGAATTGAACAGTTGCAGCAGAAAAACGAAAGATTCCTTGAAAAAACCCGATCGCAGTTTTCCAGTTGGGTGTGCCGAAAAATACCCAGCTACAGGTAACAAAGGTAAAGGTTAACAACCAACTGCAAAATTTGGCAAATCTCGGAAAGGCGTAGTCTAATTTGAGATGGATAGCTTGGGGAATATCTTTACATAGATGGTTGACAATCAGTCCTAAACCGTGGATTGTTCCCCAGAAAATAAAGTTTAATCCTGCGCCGTGCCAAAATCCGCCGATCGCCATTGTTATCAGTAAATTTACGTACTTCCGCAATTTGCCGTATTTATTGCCACCTAAGGGAAAGTAAAGGTAATCTCTCAACCACTCCGAAAGACTGATGTGCCACCTTTTCCAAAATTCTTGCAGGCTGAGCGATCGATATGGCATATTGAAATTGGCGATCGGTTTGAAACCCAGCAAGCAAGAGATACCGTTAGCTAAATCCGAGTAGCCGCTGAAATCTACGTAAATCAAACAAGAATAGGAAATTGCCGCGAGGATTAAATCTATGCTGCTGTACTGCTGGGGGACTTTGAATGGTAGTTGAGTGAAATTAAACAAAAAGCTCGCTAAAGTATATTTTTTGAAGAGTCCAGACAAAATCAAAACGATAACTTCTTCGATTTTATAGTCATATTTACTTGGTGAATTTAGCTGCGTATAAAATTCGTGAGGGCGGGAGATTGGGCCGGAGGCAATTTGGGGAAAGTAGGTAATGTAGGTGGCGTAGTCTATAAATTTAGGACAGGAAATTTTTTGTTGGTAGCAGTCGATTAAATGAGAAATTATTCTAAATGTGTAGAATGATATGCCGACGGGGGCGATTATTTGTAATATTTGAAAATTGGCGGGAATTTTGAGCTGGTTTAGTACCTCAAATAAGGAGGTTACAAAGAAGTTGCAATATTTAAAGATGCCGAGATTGACAATGTTGACAATTATGCCGAAGATGAAGGCAAGTTTTGGCTGTTTGCCGCGATCGACTGCTCGGAGAATGATATAATTGTATACTGTACTTAAAATCAGGAGTCCGAGAAAGTCTAAGCTCCAAAAAGAATAAAATAATAAACTGGAAATTAGCAAGACAATTTTATACAAATCAACTTTGGGCTTTAAGGAGAGGATGGCGCTAAAAATAATTAGGAAAAATACTAAAAATTGGTAAGTAGGAAATAACATAGATGTCAATAAAGTAAAATTTTTA